>CAIWTC010000244.1 GCA_903915485.1 uncultured Ignavibacteriales bacterium
CTGCTTATTGGTTAAAAAAAGCAGGCTATAAAGTTCATGTGCTTGAAAAAAACGATACTGCCGGCGGATCTATGGAAAGTGTCAGGGCCGATGGATACCTGTTTGATAGAGGCCCTAACAGCGGACTTGAAACAACTCCACTGATATCATCTTTGGTGGAAGAATTAGGACTCTCTGAAGAGTTTATCTATGCAAATGAAAAAGGCAATAAACGATATATTTTAAGAGATAATGTTCTTCACGAACTACCAATGAAACCATTACAGTTCCTTAAGAGTACGCTTTTTTCTAAAGCTGCAAAGTTTAGAATATTTAAGGAGCCTTTCATTTCTAAATCCTCCGATGGCTACTATCAGTCTGTCGCAGAGTTTGTTGAAAGAAGATTAGGCAAAGAGTTTCTTGATTATGTCATAAATCCATTTGTCTCGGGAGTGTATGCAGGCAGACCTGAAGAATTAAGTGTTCACTCAGCATTCCCAAAATTATATGAACTTGAATATAATTATGGCAGTATTTTAATGGGTGCTGTCAGGAGCATTAAGGAAAGAAGAAAACGCGCTGAAAAATCGAAACAATCGGCAAAGATGTTTTCTTTCATTAACGGAATGCAGACATTACCTAAAGCTATATCCGCTAGTTTGGGAAGCAGAATAACTTTTTTAGCTGATGTTCTTTCATTAAAGAAAAATGAAGATAATTATGAAATTGTATTTAATCAAGCAGGGACACTTGAGAAAAAAGTCATCGCCAAAACAGTAATTTCCACTGTGCCAACTCCTTCTCTAGAAAAGATTATTTCTGATATTTCATCTGAAGCTAAATCACATTTAGAAAAGATATACCAACCTCCGGTTCTTGTTATTATGGTTGGCTATAAAAAAGAAAAAATAAAACGGGTGCTTGATGGATTTGGATATTTAGTTCCTGAAAAAGAAAATAAAAGTTATTTAGGTGCGATATGGAGTTCAACATTATTTTCAAACAGGGCTCCTTTAGACTCAGAGTCGTTCACAATATTTGTTGGTGGTTCAAGAAATAAAAACATTTTCGAAAATGATATGAAAGATATTGTTGAGAATGCTCTGAAAGAATTTGAATCAACGATGGGTATAGAAGGTTCACGAGATTATTTGGCTACAAGATTTTGGAGCAAAGCAATCCCGCAATACAATGTCGGTTATATCGAACATGAAAGATTTTTCGACAAGATGGAAAATGAAAATCCAGGACTGTTCATCAGTGGAAATTTCCGTGGCGGAATATCGGTTGGCGACTGTATTAAGAATTCGGAACTGGTTTCAAATAAAGTAATAAACTTTTTAACTAAGAATAATTAAAGAAGTAACATATATGGCTGAATTAAATATTAAAAGACACCGTAGATTAAGATATAACCCTATTCTCAGGAATATGATTCGTGAGACAAATCTTACGAAGAATGATTTGATTTATCCTCTATTTGTAGTGGAGGGTGAAAATATAAAAAACCCAATTAAATCTATGCCAGGTGTATTTCAAATGTCAATAGATACTTTAGTTGAGGAGTGCAAAGAAATAACTAATCTTGGAATCCCCGCGATTATTTTATTCGGCATACCAGCGCACAAAGATGAAGTAGGCTCAGGTGCATATGCCGCTGACGGAATAATTCAAAGAGCTGTCAGAGCAATTAAAAAAGAAGTTAAAAATTTATTCGTTATCACAGATGTTTGCCTTTGTGAATATACTTCACACGGACACTGCGGTGTATTGAATGGTGAAGACATACTAAATGATGAAACTGTGCAATTATTAGCTAAAGAAGCTGTATCGCATGCTGAGGCAGGTGCGGATATGATTGCACCTTCCGATATGATGGACGGAAGAGTCTATGCAATCAGAAAAGCTTTGGACTATAAAGGTTTTCAAAAAATTCCGATAATGAGTTATGCTGCTAAATATGCTTCAGGATATTATGGCCCTTTCAGAGATGCTGCAGAATCAACTCCTGCATTTGGTGACAGGCGCTCGCATCAGATGGATATCGGAAATGCAAATGAAGCATTAAAAGAAGTTGAAACAGATATTCAGGAAGGCGCTGATATTGTAATGGTTAAACCTGCAGGCGCATATCTTGACATTATTTATAGAGTAAAGAACAAGTTTGGCTTACCAACCGCTGCTTATCAGGTTAGCGGTGAATATTCAATGATTAAAGCTGCGGCTATGAATGATTGGATAGATGGCGAAAGGGTTATGATTGAATCACTGACTGCCATTAAGCGTGCAGGTGCAGATATGATTCTGACTTATTTTGCCAAAGAAGTTGCTGCTTTTATAGATAAGCATCAATAAGAAGCAAAATAATAATTTTATAATACTGATTTATTAATAAATCATTCATTGGAGTTTTTAAAGTAATGAGAATAGCATTTGCATCCTCAGAAATGTATCCTTTTGCCAAAACAGGCGGGCTTGGCGATGTGATTGGCACACTGCCGAAAGCATTATCCGCATTAGGTCATGAAGTAAAAGTATTTCTCCCGAAATATGCATCTATAGATCATGCTAAATACGACCTGGATTATATTTGGGCAATAGGGGAGATGCCGATTCGTGTTGGAGGAACTCCTCACACCGTGGAAATATATAAAACTACCCTTCCTAATTCAACAGTTGAAGTTTATTTTGTAGACTGTCCATATTATTTTAATAGACCATATCTTTACTCCTCAGATGCGGATGAAGATGAAAGATTTATTCTATATCAAAAAGCCGTGATTGAATCTCTACAGAGACTTAATTGGAGTCCTGATATCATTCATTGCAATGATTGGCAGTCTGCTTTAATCCCGCTTCTGATTAAGGATAATTATAAATGGGATGTTAAATTTTTTGGGTCAACTGCAACAGTTCTGACCATTCATAACATTGCCTACCAAGGCAGATTCCCTGAAGCGTCAGTTCTCAAGGCAGAAATCCGGCAGGAACTTTACTACCCAAACAGTTCAATTGAGGTTTGGAATTCATTCTGTTTCTTAAAAGCAGGGATAATGTATGCGGATGCTATCAA
>CAIWTC010000245.1 GCA_903915485.1 uncultured Ignavibacteriales bacterium
CAGCTACCGCAATATATAACGCTAATAAGACTGATGCTGGTGCGTTGATTGTCATAGAAGTTGAAACTTTGTCCAAAGGTATCCCGCCGAACAATAATTCCATATCAGCTAAAGTATCAATAGCAACTCCAACTTTACCGACTTCACCGTCAGAGATAGGGTCATCGCTGTCATATCCTATCTGTGTAGGCAAATCAAACGCAACTGATAATCCCGCCTGACCTTGCGCTAGCAAGTACTTATAGCGCTCATTGGATTCTGCTGCTGTGCCGAATCCCGCATACTGACGCATTGTCCAGAACTTACCTCTGTACATTGTAGGTTGAACTCCACGGGTGTAAGGATAATGTCCGGGAAGTCCGATTTCATCATATGAATCATTCTTCAAATCAAGGGGTGTGTAAATAGGATTAACCGGAGTGAATGATGCAGAGGTAAACTCCTTCATCCGCTCAGGATTTTTTTCGATTGATTTATTATAAGTTTTTTCCTGCCACTCGCTATATGCTGACTGCAGTTTATTTACAAGTTCATCTGAAAACATTTAGTTCTCTTTAGTTTAGTTGTTAAAATTTAGTGAAAAAGTTATCCAAGCATTATTTTATATAATCATAATTGCTTATGAATAATGTCCATGCCATTAGGTTGCCGCATTTGAGTATTAAACCGTTGAAACGGTTTACGAATCCTTATATGTCCATTTAAAATCACACCGATAAATCGGGGTGTTACTGAAAATTAAAAACCCTCTCCTTCGCAAGGAGAGGGCAGGGTGAGGTCTTTATTCCTTCTCAAACCTTAATAGAATCTGTCCCTTAGCAACTTGAGAAAACCTGCTTACAAAAATTTCCTTAATGATGCCATTCCTTGCGGACTTGACTTCATTTTTCATTTTCATTGCTTCAAGTATAAAGAGACTATCGCCTTTTTTTATTTTCTGTCCGGCCTTTACAAAAATATCAATGATGGAACCCGGTATAGTTGTGATAATGATATCAGGGTCTATCGGAGTATATTTTTTTCTGCTCAGGTATTTTTTTGTAACCGTTGTCTGATACTTAGTATCATCGATTACTAATCTGATTAAATTATCTTCTTTCATATTAAAACGGCGGTACTCCATGTTTCCTGAAAGGTTTTGCTTCCTGTTTGCTTCCGCTTACTTTCAGTGAGTGAATTAAGTACTTTCTCGTTTCATTTGGATTGATGACTGCATCAATGTGACCGTTTCTTGCTGCAACATAAGGGTTTGCAAATTTTTCGGTATACTCTTTTACTTTTTCTTTACGGGTTGCATCCGGATCTTCTGAAGCAGAAATTTCCGCTTTGAAGATAATATTTGCTGCGCCTTCTGGACCCATTACTGCAATCTCTGCGGATGGCCAAGCAAAAACAAAGTCAGCACCGAGATGTCTTGAGCACATTGCAATATAGCCGCCGCCGTATGCTTTTCTTAATATGACTGTGAGCTTTGGAACAGATGCTTCGCTGTATGAGTAAAGTAATTTTGCACCGTGTCTGATAACTCCCGCATGTTCCTGGTCAACGCCGGGGAGGTAACCCGGTAAATCAACAAATGTAATCAATGGGATATTGAAAGCATCGCAGTAACGGATGAATCTTGCTGCTTTATCTGAAGAATCAACATCAAGAACTCCTGCTAAAACTAAAGGTTGATTCCCGACTACGCCGACAGTATCGCCGTTCAGTCGTGCAAACCCGATAACTATGTTTGCTGCCCAACCTTCTTGAATTTCAAGGAACTTAGAATCATCAAAAATACTTTTAATAATATTTCTTATATCATAAGGTGTAGTAGGTTCTGCGGGGATAACTTTCTCAACATCAAAAACAGGTTTTGGAAGTTTTGGTGTGGAAGGTTCAGCTTTTTTCTGATTGTTCCAGGGGATATAAGACATAAGTTCTTTTATCTGCTCGAAACATTCAACTTCACTTTCAGCAAAGAAGTGTGCGTTGCCGGTAATTTCAGTTTGAACTCTTGCTCCGCCCAGGTCTTCCATCGTAATTTCTTCACCGAGAACAGTCTTGATTACCTCAGGCCCGGTGATAAACATTTTGGAAATTTTATCTACTACGAAAACAAAATCAGTTAAAGCAGGGGAGTAAACCGCGCCGCCTGCACATGGACCGAGTATGACTGATATTTGAGGTATCACCCCGGAAGCGAGAGTATTGCGGTAAAAGATTTCGCCGTATCCTGCTAGTGAGTTGACGCCTTCCTGAATTCGCGCTCCGCCGGAATCATTGATGCCGATTAAGGGCATTCCGTTTTTGATTGCAAGGTCCATGATTTTGGTAATCTTGCGTGCGTGCATCAAACCAAGCGAACCGCCTGCAACAGTGAAGTCCTGTGCAAAAATTCCGATAGGGTAACCGCTCATAGTTCCTGTGCCGGTTATAACACCGTCGGCAGGTAAATATTTTTTATCTAAGCCAAAATCTTTTCCGGTGTGTTCTACGAATAAGTCGGTTTCTTGAAAGGTGTCGTCATCGAGGAGGTAGTTAACTCTATCACGGGCGTACATTTTACCCATTGCTAATTGCTTTGCAATAGCTTTAGAGTCTTTTTGTGGAGTTGCTTTTTCGCTTCTTTTGAAAAAGTCTAAAAATTTATCTATCCAAGCCATATATTTCCTAAATTTTGAGTAAGTGCCATACAAAGTTACTCATAAAATGATTGTTGACAAAATCAAGCAATTTTAAGGAAGATGGATTTCTGGGTTTTTATTTAGAGATGAGTGCAAAATGTTGGTTGAAAACATCTGAAAATAAATTAAAAAAATGTTTCTCGCAGAGACGCAAAGACAAAAAAGAAAAATAAGTCATCAATCTTTGCGACCCCTGCGCCTTTGCGAGAAATTATTTTTACAACTAGTTCTCACGTTTAGGGGTTAAATAAATATTAAACAGCAGCAATCCGATTGCCGTTGCCAAACCTATTATTACAAATATCAACCAGAAGACACTTGGCATGTTTAACTTTTCTACAAACAAAACATACATTTTTGCGCCAAGGATTCCGCCGATTCCGCTGCCAAGCACTCCATAAAGAAACGCGTAGCCCTGATAGATTGCTTTTTTATCGGGCGGGGCAATTAGTCCTACATAGCTTATGAATTTAGGATGCGCGGTCATTTCTCCGACTGAAAAAATTATCATTCCCGCAATAAACACCCATGCGTTTGATGATATTGCCAGCATCCCGATTCCTAAAGTTCCCATCAGGATTCCTGATATCATAGTCGTTATCGCAGCTTTATTTTTTACAAAATTAGAAACTGCAATCTGAAGCACAATGATTGTCAGTGCATTGATTACCGTTACATGCTCAGCATCAAATTTCCAGTTTGGATTACTTATGAAAAATGACAAAACCCAATTTATGCTGCTGTTCACTGGAGCCATATCGATGTGCTCTTTCAAGTACCAAAGCACTGAGTCGAACATCTGAAAGTATAAAATCCAGAATCCTGAATAGATAACAATCATCAAAAGGAATCTGTAATCTTTCAAAACAAGAATTGCATTAGCAAATACTTTCTGTAAAGCATTTTCTGAATTGGATTTTTCAGTCCGCGGGTCTTTATATACAAAGAAGTTCAAGAACAAAAGCCAACCAGTACCGACTGCAGCCATTAGGAAAATATATGACCATGAAAATTGTTTTAGGTATGGAATTAAAATCAACGGAAACAAGAACGCTCCAAGATTGATTGACCAGTAATAAATACCGAACCCAAGTGCGGAGTTTGATTCATCAGTGTTTCGTGCAATAGTTCCTGCAATGATAGGCTTGAAAAAACCCGCTCCCAAGGCCATGCAGATAAGACTTAGGAAAACTAAATTATATGAAGTCGCCATACTGGTTAGGAAGTATCCTAAACTCATAACAGTAAATGAAAAGAATAAAGTCTTCCGATAACCATACTGTTCTGCAATTGCACCGGAAAGAATAGGTAATATATATAGCAGAGGTTGAATTACGCTTTTTATTAAACCAACGCTCTCTTTAGAAAAGCCAAGTCCGCCTTCTGATGGTCTAAGCACAAGATAAATAGAAAGGACTGACATTACGCCATAGTAGGAGCCCCGTTCGAAGAACTCCATTACAATTACAACCCAAAAGTTTTTTGGAAATGAAGTTATACTGTTTTTGAATGAACTGCTTGATTTCATATAGCTGACTTTTTCAGTTTTGCAGTGTAATATCTGTTGTGCAGCGCAAGTAGAATAGTACCTATCATACCGACTGCAAATAAAATTAAGAATACAGTACTGGGGTGGTCCGATTTCCCAAACTGCTCATATAATTTCCCTCCAAGAATTCCGCCGAAGCCCCAACCGATAGCGATTGGTAAAAATGCAAATCCTTGATACATCGCCTCTTTACCACGAGGGGCAAGGTCTGCGATGTATTCATAAAAGCGCGGAGCCTGTGTCTGCTCACCGACAGAGAACATCACTATTCCCGCTATGAATAAGGGGATTGTGGGGTGACTTAGAATAATAAGCCAAGAACAGGTCGAAATAAAGAAGCCGAGTATAATCGCAAAGATTGATTTCATTTTTCTGGTGGCTAGATTTATGAACAACTGCAGGGCAATAATTCCCCAAGTGCCGACAGATTCGATAAGTTCGAAAGGTGCATCCTTCGAGATGTGGTCTTTTAAGTAGTAAGGGACTATTACAAATATCTGCCAAAACATCAGCCAATAGATTGAGAAGATTAAAAGGAATAACATAAATGGAGTATTGGTAACAACTTCATACAAGTTCTTTGCAATTTGCAGAACAGAAGCTGAAGGCTGATTGTCTTTTGTTACCGGGTTTTTGTAAAAGACTAAAGTTGAGATAAACATAAGTCCGCAAGACAGTGAAGAGATAAGATATACTTTTTCAATCCCTAATTGCTGACGGGTAAAAAATGCAATCAGCGGTCCAACTGCTCCGCCAATATTCACTAGCCAATAGTAGATAGCATATCCAAAGGATTTTGTTTTAGGTGTGGAACTTAAGGCAACTGTACCTAATACACTAGGTTTTATAAAGGAACCGCCCATAGCGGTAAACACAAGGACAATAAGCATTGAGTGCCATAAGCCAAACATATTAAAAAACGGTGCGAAAAATGGTATGCCGGAAGCGCCAATCATAAAGTAACCAATGCTTAGTACAAAGAATGCAATTGAGAATGCTTTCTTAAACCCGATTTTATCAGCGATGGCACCTGCAAAAATTGGTAAACCATAAATA
>CAIWTC010000246.1 GCA_903915485.1 uncultured Ignavibacteriales bacterium
GGTACGGACAGTGAAACAGTTTTTCTCAGGTATCAGGGAATATTTGGAAAATTTACTTCCTACATGCTTGGCCTTGCATCTAAAAGCGGTAACATGACTGAGATTTATAAAGCTACCGCAAAATTTTTAGAGCGTCAGCAGGAGTTTAAAAAGAGTTTGAGAAGTGCGCTGATAAGTCCATTTGTTACCGTGTTCATTTTATTCTTAGCAGTCCTTTATTATGTGGGATATATATTTCCTCAAACGGCTGAGTTATTTGTAAAGTTTAAGATTGAGCTGCCCCCGATGACAAAGGCTACGCTTTCGATAAGCGGGTTTTTGAAATCAAATATACTTTTAATTTTGGGCGGAACAATAATCCCCATAATAATCGCAGGCAGATTTTTTTCAACACCAAAAGGCAGGCTAATAAAAGACAAAGCGATGATGAGTATGCCTCTGGTCGGAACTCTTATCCATAAAACACTTATAGAAGTTTTCTGCAGGGTGTTCTATACGCTCTATAGTGGTTCTGCTGAGAGCATTGAGCCTATCAGAATTGCTTCGGAAGCGACTGACAATGCTTACTTTGAATCACGCATAAAAAATGTTGCAATCCCAATGATGATTAAGCGTGGAACAGGAATCACCGAGGCTTTCAAGGAGACGGGCGTTTTTACCGAGACTGCTCTTTCAAGATTTCACTCAGGCGAGGAAACCGGAACAATAAAAAACACAGCGCTGCAATTGGCGAATTATTATGAAAGCGAAACAGTTTACAAACTGAAAAATATTATAGAATTAATACAAGTTGTTATTTCAATGGTGATAATGGTTGTTATGATTGGTCTAACAATTATCTCCGCTGAAACCGCAACTGTTAAACCAAAGACACCAGGAATGGATATACTTATTTTTAATACTATCAAAGGGCTCTTCTAGATGTTAGATAGCGCCTTAGAATTCACTGACAAAATTGGATATATGCTTTTACGCAAGGGCATCATTGACAGTGATGTACTTGAAAAAGCATTAGAAGCCAAAAATAACGATAGAAACAAGCTTAAAAGAAATCTCGCACAAATATTAGTTCAGGAGTTTGGTTATGAACATGATAAAATATTTGCAGAGGTTTCATTCCTTTATGCTTTCCGCGAGTTCGACCTTAACCCTAATGAACTGCCGAATGACTTAAGCGAGAACATGAAGAAGATGATGAATGCTGCCGGTGACCCATTAAAGGCATTGATGAGAAGCAGCGGTGTGTTACCTTATAAGTTTGATGACAGGCAAAAAGATAAATTACTTGTAGCGGCAACTGACCCTACCGAAAAGAATATCCCGAAGATAGCATTTGGACTAAATGCGAAGAAGTACGAAGTTATTTATATCAAGAAACGGGATTATGATAAAATCATCGAGAAATTTTTCCCGCCGGAAAATGAATTCCTTAAAATGCTCGAAGATATTCCTTCTGAAATTTCAGTAGAGGATTCGGATGATAAATCCCTTGATGAAGCAGAACTCGATTCCGAAATCAACAAAAGTGCGCTTGTAAATTTGATTGAGGCCGCTTTAGTTGAAGGAGTTAGGCGCGGAGTCAGCGATATTCATTTTGTGCCGCGTACAAACAAGCGGACGGATATTATGTTCCGTACTGATGGATTGCTGGCCTTGTGGCATGTGCAGGATAACACTTCTCCCGAAGCAGTGATTGCAGTTGTGAAAGACAGAGCGCGTGGACTTGACCGTTTCGAAAGAGAGCGCGCACAGGATGGTTTTATTCAGCGAGAAATAGACGGACAGATAATCCGTTACCGTGTTTCCATACTCCCGATGGTGGGAACAGAGTTGAAAAATAAATTTGAAAGTATTGTAATTCGTATTCTTGATGACAGAAAAGTTATCAGGGATTTGGGTAAGTTAGGGCTTATCGGATACGCAAAGGAATCGTTTGAAAAATCTATAAACTCACCGCAAGGAATGGTTATCTTGACGGGGCCGACTGGTTCCGGAAAAAGTACAACGCTTATCGCGGCGCTCTATCAAGTGATTGACCCTACCGTAAATGTTTTGACAGTTGAAGATCCTGTCGAGTATGTAATTGAAGGCGCCCGTCAGTTGAAGATTGGCAATAAGATGAACTTCGAGCAGGCAATCAGAGCAATATTACGACATGACCCTGATGTTGTTTTGGTGGGTGAGATGCGTGATAAAGAAACTGCTGAGGTTGCTATCAAACTTGCAAACACAGGCCACTTAACCTTTTCAACGCTTCATACAAATGATGCGCCGAGTGCTGTAGCACGACTTTATAAAATGGGCATTGAACCATTTCTTATTGCGTATGCAATTAACATAATTGTAGCGCAGCGATTGATTCGCAAACTATGTACTAACTGTAAGAAAAAAGTAGCAAGTCCTTCAGTTGATATCTGCAAGCAGCATGGGCTTGATTATGATGAATGGATGAAATATGATGTTTATGAAGCAGTGGGTTGTGAAAAATGTGGAGGCAGTGGATATAAAGGTCGACTTGCAATTCATGAAGCTCTGTATTTTACAAAAGAATTAAGGCAGATAATCGTGCGTTCAGGTGAGGATGTAGATGAAGAAAAAATCCGTATTCAAGCAAAGAAGGACGGATCGTTAAATCTTCGTGAGAGTGGTTTTGATAAAGTTAAAAACGGTTTAACTTCTTTTGAAGAAGTTATTGCCGGCACGATGGAAGAGTAGAACTTTATGATTGATGAAATTAAAAGTATAATAAAGACTAAACTGACTTCAATAATCCCGACATCATCAATCGGTCAGGATAAAGTGCATTTCATTCTTGAGAAATATTCTGTTTTTACAAATGAAGACAAAACATTGTTCTTGCAGTTCTTTAACAGAATTCTAACGAATATGATTGAGCGGGAAGCCTCCGATATTGAATTCGGCGGTGCTGCCACTGATGGCTATGTTTGGATGAGATTATTTGGTAAGAAAGAGCGAATTAAAGATTTACCAAAATTCACAATGGATGAGGCAGCGGTAATTATTATCAATCTTCTGAACGATAATCAAAAAAGATATTTAACAGTTACTCGAAGCCTTGATTTTAGTTATACTTTTTTCTATGAACGCAAAGGTCAGAACCAAAGATTTCGCGCCACGGTATATTTTGATTTAGATAATGTTGCGTTAAATATGCGAGCAATTTCATCAACGCTTCGTAATATTGAGTCTTTTGAATTTGGAACACCTGTCTTAAAAGTTTTGAGTCATACTTATGTAAAGTTTGGACTGGTGTTAATCACAGGAATCACCGGCTCCGGAAAGTCAAGCACGCTTGATGCGATAATTGATTTCCATAATAAGATTGACCCTGCGCATATTGTGATTATTGCATCACCGCTGGAGTTTATTCATAAATCGAATGTTGCAATGATTCGTCACCGTGAAGTCGGTAAAGATGTTCTTTCATTTAAGGACGGCGTTGTTCAAGCGCTGCGTCAGGATCCTGACATTATAGTCA
>CAIWTC010000247.1 GCA_903915485.1 uncultured Ignavibacteriales bacterium
ACGGCATACGAGATGCGCGAGAGTGACTGGAGTTCAGACGTGTGCTCTTCCGATCTCGTCTCTTTTATCTCTATAATGCCGTGAATATGATTGGGCATTATTATGGATTCGTGTAATATAACATTTGGGTAATGTGATGGAATTTCCATCCAGCATTTATTCGCAATATTTCCTAAAGGGAATAATGTTACGGTTGATTGGTTTGGTTGTGGTGCATTTTGTAGGGGTTCAGAATTCTGAACCCCTACGACCGGGTAATTAAAATTTTCTGGCGCATGAATTTCTCCAAATATATTTTCCTTGTCCTTTGCGCAAATCGTAATAAAATATAAACCGGGTTGCGAATAATCATACCCCGGTATTCGGATACTTTTACGGTGATGTTTGTAACGATTGAATGGCATACGCTATTAAGTTTATTTGATAAATAATTTTGGGATGGTTGCCGTTTGTAGGGGTTCAAAATATTGAACCCCTACGCAGAATAATAACATTATGTTGCCCCCGGGGTTAATAATATTAACTACTTCGCCGCTTTAATTATCTCTGCCTCATTCAATCTAAACAATGTCCATTCTGATAATGGTTTTGCGCCGACATTTTCGTAGAATCTTATTGCGGGGCGATTCCAGTTTAGTACTGCCCATTCCATTCTTCCGCATTTTCTGTCTCTTGCTACCTGCGCTAAAAACTTGAATAGTTTTTTCCCGATGCCTCCGTGGCGGTGCTGCGGTTTTACATATATATCTTCAAGATACAATCCTTTGCGCCCGACGAAGGTTGAGAAGTTGTGGAAGAACACCGCATACGCAACGGGTTCATTGTTCAAAAAGCAAAGCACTACTTCGGCGGTTGAGCCTTCGCTGAATAATGAGTGATTTAGTGTTTCCTCTGTTGCAACTACTTCATGAAGTAATCTTTCGTATTCAGCAATTTCTTTGATGAATGAGAGCACTAAAGGAATATCTTCCTTCAGTGCAAAGCGCATGATTAATTCCTTATTCATGCGCGCTCTTCCCAAACCTTGGCAATTGTAACTATTACTCTAACTGCCATTTCCATATCCTGAATTGCTACCCATTCTGTTTTGGAGTGGAAGCTATGCTCACCCGCAAAAATATTCGGTGTTGGGAGTCCCATATACGAAAGTCTTGAACCATCTGTTCCACCGCGGATTGCGGACATAAGTGGTTTAATGTTCAGGCGCTTCATTGCTTCAATTGCATTGTCGCCGACTTCCGGATAATTGTCAAGAACATATCTCATGTTACGGTACTGCTCAACTACTGTGCTGGTGACTCTTGCTCCCGGAAACTGTGCGATTGTTTCGTTTGCGAGATTCTCTAAATATTTTTCATACTCTTTTAATTTATCTGCTTCAAAGTCACGGATGATAAATTTCAAAGTTGATTCTTCTTCGTTACCGCTCATCGAATAGCAGTGGACATATCCTTCTCTGCCATCGGTTGTTTCGGGAGAAAATGAATCCTTGGGAAGCGAGTCAATCATTCTCGCGGCAACTTTAATTGCGTTAATCATTTTATCTTTTGCATATCCGGGATGAATATTTTTTCCGTGGAAAACAATGTTCATCGCATCGGCACTGAATGTTTCTGTTTCAACTTCACCGCGTGTCTGACCATCAACGGTATAAGCGAATTTTGCTCCGAATTTTTTCACATCAAATTTTTCTGTGCCGCGGCCGACTTCCTCATCAGGCGTAAAGCATATTTTAATTGGACCGTGTTTAACTTCGGGATGAGTAAGAAAATAATTTACCGCATCGATAATTTCTGCGATGCCGGATTTGTTATCTGCACCAAGTAGGGTGCTTCCGTCAGTTGTTATGATATCAAAGCCAATCATATCAGCCATATCAGGATTGTCTTTAGCCAGTATGACCTGACCGTCTTTCGGAAGAACAATATCACCGCCCTGATAATTCTTGTGAATCATCGCGACAACATTTTCTCCCGATACAGCAGGTGAAGTATCAGCATGAGAAATAAATCCGATAGCAGGAACAATCCGCTCTGAATTACCGGGAAGAGTTGCCATGACATATCCATGTTCATCCATTGCAGCATCTTCAATGCCCATGTCTTTAAGCTCTTTAGCTAAATCAGCAAGAAGTATCTTCTGCTTTTCTGTTGAAGGAAATGAAGTTGATTCATCGCTTGACTGAGTATCATACTTGATATATCTTAAAAATCTATCAACACATGTAAATTTATATTTTTCATCGAACATAATTATTTA
>CAIWTC010000248.1 GCA_903915485.1 uncultured Ignavibacteriales bacterium
TGGGAATCTCTCTCTAAAATATTAAAATAAGGCACTTCAATTTTAAAATTAATAAAACCCGCAATTATGAAATATGTAACTTTTGATCTCGAAACAGCGAATGATTTACCAACTGATGAAGCAGGCAATACTCTGAAACCTTGGCGCTGTCCCACACCGTTGGGAATTTCATGCGCTGCACTTGCATTCAGCGATAAAGATGAACCCAAATTTTATTACGGCACACCTAAGTTGGCTAAAGAGGAAGTATGCGTTTTGGTGACAGATATGATGAATCTTGTCAAGGATGGCTATAAAATCATTACCTGGAATGGCTGCTCATTTGATTTTTCTGTAATGGCCATCGAAAGCGGAATGCTACAGGAGTGCTGCGAATTGGCCTACGCTCATGTGGACTTGATGTTAGTGGTTACTTTTTCGAGAGGACATTTCCTTGGTTTTGATAAGGCATTGCTTGGCGCGGGACTAAGAGGTAAACAGCATGAAGGATTCCTTAAGGATGGTTCGCCGGCACCAAGGTTTTCGGGAATAGACATGCCGCGATTGTGGAAAGAAGGCGAAACACAGTTAGTGCTCGATTACCTTGGTCAGGATGTTATTCAACTGAAAGATTTAGTAGATGCGCTTGAAATTTCACAGCGAATCAGATGGATATCAAATGCAGGTAAAGAACAGATTGTTCCGATGAAAGAATTTAAAACAGTAAAAGAATGTTTCGATATTCCCGAACCTGATACTTCATGGATGTCAAATCCTCCAAAACGCGGGGACTTTGTTGAGTGGATGGAAGTTCTTAAATGAGCAAATTTGTTCATCTTCATAATCATTCACACTTCAGTCTTCAGGATGCTGCTTGCACAATTGATGGCTTAGTAAAAGCAGCAAAAAAATATGAGATGCCGGCAGTCGCATTGACTGACCACGGTGTGTTATACGGAATACCCTCATTTTATAAGGCCGCTAAGAAGGAACACATCAAGCCTATAATAGGCATGGAAGCGTATATCGTTCTTGATGGTTCGCGTTTATCAAGAGGCAAAGGTGATGACCCTACAAGAGCAAAGAAGAAACCTTACAATCATTTAATTCTGATTGCAAAGAATAATGTAGGTTATAAAAATCTGCTTAAGCTTTCGTCAATCGGGTTTACTGAAGGTTTTTACTATCGTCCCAGAATTGATGTTGAGACTCTCAAAAAATACGCAGAAGGAATTATTTGCACAACTGCGTGTCTTGGTGGAATCATCCCGCCGTTCCTTGTTAATAACGATTATGAAAAAGCTAAATCAGTAGCAACTGAGTTTCAGGAAATTTTCGGTGATGATTTTTATCTCGAAATTCAGGACCACAAACTTGAAGGCGAAGATGTCGTTCTTCAAAAAATGCCGCAGCTTGCAAAAGATTTAAATATCAAGATGGTGGCAACTAATGACTGTCACTATATCAACCTTGAGGATTCGATATCGCATAATATTCTTCTGCTGATGTCTGATAAAACCGGTGATGTAGATCATAAAAAATTGCGTTATGGTACTGACCAGATATATTTCAAATCTCCCGAAGAAATGAAAAATCTTTTTCAAAGTTATGAAGGCGCGTTAGACAATACTTTTGAGATAGCAGAGAAGACTGACATTGACCTTGACAGCAAGACTTATTACTTTCCTGAATTTCCTATACCTATAGAATCAAAAGCCAAGACTCGTGAAGATTACCTTGAAGAGTTGGCATCAATTGGTCTTAAAAAAAGATACACTGAGATAACACCCGAAATCAAAGAGCGATTTGATTTTGAACTTAAGACTATCAATGAGATGGGGTTTGCCGGATACTTCCTTGTTGTTCAGGATTTTATAAATGCGGCAAAGTCTCGAAAGATTCCTGTCGGCCCGGGTCGAGGAAGCGCCGCGGGAAGTATTGTTTCCTACGCTTTAGGCATTACAAATATTGACCCGCTGCTGTTCAATCTTCTCTTTGAAAGATTTTTGAATCCCGCAAGAAAGACCATGCCCGACATCGACATCGATTTCGCTGATGATCAGCGCGGCGAAGTGATTGAGTATGTCCGCGAAAAATATGGTGCGGATTGCGTTTCCCAAATTGTAACATTCAATACTTTGGGTTCAAGGCAGGTACTTCGCGATGTAGCAAGAGTGCTTAAAATTTCAATTCCTGTTGTGAATACCGTTACTAAGTTTATCCCTTCTACTTTTGGTAAAGCACACTCAATTGAGGATGCGCTGAAGGAAGTTGCAGAGTTGGATTGGGTTAAAAAATCTAAAGACCCGCTGATTCTTGATTGGATAAAATACAGTAAATCACTTGAGGGAATGAATAGAAACATTTCCAAACACGCGGCGGGAGTTGTGATTGCCCCTGCTGAAGTAAGTTCGTTTGTTCCGCTTGCATCAACGGGCAACGGTGAAGACAGGGATGTTGTCACTCAGTACAACATGAAAGAACTTGAAGAGTTCGGTCTGCTGAAGATGGACTTTCTTGGACTGCGCACGCTGAGTATTATCAGGGATGCAATCATTCTTATAAAGAAACATCACGATGTAGATATTGATATTGATGCAATTCCCGTTGATGACAAGAAAACATTTCAACTGTTTTGGAAAGGTCAGACAACTGGTATATTTCAGTTTGAAAGTGCCCCGATGCGCGAGTACTTAAGGAAACTCCGTCCTACATCTATTGCTGATTTATCCGCTATGAATGCGCTCTATCGTCCGGGTCCAATGAAATTTATTGATGACTTTATCGATAGAAAATTCGGCCGCAAGCAGATATCATATCAGCATCCGTCGCTTGAGCAAATTCTTAAAGAGACATACGGCGTTATTGTTTATCAGGAACAGGTAATTCAGATAGCAAATATTGTTGCGGGTATGTCCCTTGCAGAGGCAGATAACCTGCGGCGTGCGATGGGTAAAAAAGATATGGCCACAGCGCTGAAGTCTAAAGAAATGTTTCTTGATGGTGCGGTAAAAAATCAAGTACCGCGTAAAGCTGCAGAAGAAATTTTTGATACTATTCTTGAATTTGCGAACTACGGTTTTAATAAGAGTCACTCAGTTGCGTATTCGTATGTTGCGTATCAGACCGCTTACCTTAAGGCACACTACACAGCAGAATTTTTAGCAGCGAACTTAACGAACGAATTTGGCAACAAGGACAAGGTAACAATGCTCCTGGATGAGTGCCGTAAAATGCATATCGATGTACTGCCTCCGGACATTAATAGTCCCACAACATTTTTTGATGTTGAGAGCGGTAAGATAAGATTCGGACTTTCTGCAATTAAAAATGTCGGCGTCGGTGCAGTTGAAGAACTGATTAAAAAACGATATGCCGAAAACAAAAGTTTTACTTCCATGTTTGATGTCTGCTCATCGATTGATACCCGCACGATTAATAAGCGGACGCTTGAAGGCTTGATTTTAGCGGGTGCATTCGATTCCTTAAACAATAACCGCAGGCAGTTGTTTGAAAGCGTTGAAGCAGCCCTTCAGTTCGGCGGAAATTTTCAGTATATGAAAGAATCAAGTCAGAACAGTCTGTTCGGCGATATGTCGGACACTGTATCTGCAATTGAACCTGATTTGGCGCCGGTCCCTGATTGGACTGAGGCAGAGCGACTCGCAAAAGAACGGGAAGTAATTGGCTGTTACATTACAGACCATCCGCTTAGAAAATATGAATTAGAGTACCGTTCATTTTCCGATGTACATTTTGGAGAAATTTCTTCTGAAGCAAAATATCCGCAGACGGTGAAAGCATGCGGAGTGGTTACAAGCATTAAACTGAAAATGGACAGCAAGAAAAAGCAGATGGCATTTTTCAGTCTTGATGATTTATCAGGTTCTTGTGAGTGTTTAATGTTTGCTTCAACTTATGAAAAATACGGACAGTTGATTCAGAGCGAAGCGTGCATACTTGTAGTTGCCGCTCCGGAAAGTTCAGGCGACTCAGTTAAACTGCATGTTACAGAAGTTATCGCGCTTGAAAATGTGCGCGGCAGAATGACTAAGTTCCTTAAATTGTATATCGACAAGGAACGAGTGACTCCCGATAAATTGGATGAAGTCAAAGCAATGCTCGCAAAACACAGAGGCGATGTAATTGTAGTGGTAGAAATACCAAACGGCGGTGCTAAAAATTCCGTTTTCATTTTGCGCGAGTATAAAATTAAAATTTCGCCGATGTTCCTGAGAGATGCATATAATCTGCTCGGCGAAGAGGCTGTGACGATTATACCAAAGTAATTATTAATTGTAAATTATGAGTTATGAGTTATGAAGGCTTCGGTCCACTCATGGTGGACGGTGCATGAAATGGGGTATTTCCCGTAGGGAATGAATGTTTGTAGAAAAGAATGGCAAGGCAGAGTTGTTTTCCGTATGGAAATATATGTAAGTAATAGAATAAAGGGCAACATATATTCCCATATGGGAAATCGTTAGCGCGCAGAGGCTTTATTTTTTACAAACATGTAATGCCTAAAGGCATATTAGAACAATATTAATTATTTTTAATTGCTCTTTCAAAATGGTATAAAACCGTTGAAACGGTTTGAACCTCTTGGGGCTGAAAAAGCACCCCGATAAATCAGGGTGTTAATGGGATGAAGGCTTTTGCGACGACCTTAAGATGCAGATTGAATTAACAAAAGCTGAGATTAGTATTCTTATTAACACCCTTATTTGGTGTATGTTTCGCAACTCATCCTTTTCATTAACACACGGATTCATCCGGGTGTTAATGAACACAAATGGAAGTCTATTTTAACCGTTTCAACGGTTTACCTATTTCTGCAACACGCTCTTTATCAGAGCGATGATGAAGAGTAAAGAATATGAAAACTGTTTTAGTTTATCTCCACTTAGGGAGACGGTTTATGATACTTATGAGATATAAGTTTAGTATAAATTACAAAGTTAAAATTAATTGGCAAAATATAAATGACAGATAACAACTTATTAACTTTCAGCGATGAGAATTTGCTGAAGCAGTTGGAATTTTCGGAATATGAATTCGGATTTTACCGTGTAAAGTTCTTTTCACTTAATGGATTGCCTTCAACTGTAAAAACAAATACTGTATCCGACTTCTATTTGTATCCAAGCGGAGGCGCGCTTAGGGATGAAAACTTTAATATTATATTTTATAACTCCAAGTATGATATCTACCGCGGTTTTGTTCCTCCTCAAGGGAAAAACACGAAAGAAACAATTTAATAAATGAATACTGTTAAGTCCAAACTCTACATCACATCTACTCCCATTGGTAACTACGATGATATCACTTTAAGAGCACTCGAAACACTTAAGAAAGTTGACTTCGTAATCTGCGAGGAATATAAGGAAGCGCGACGACTACTCTCTCATTACGGAATTGAAAAAGAATTAATCTCCATGAATGAGCATAACGAGGGTGAAGTTGCTGAGGAAATTCTTACACGACTTACTAAAGAAAATCTTCAGGCGGCATTGATATCTGACTGTGGAACGCCTTTGTTTTCCGACCCCGGCAAGTTATTGATTAAATTATGCATACAGAATGAAATTGAAATTATACCGCTGCCGGGCGCAAATTCATTGATTACTGCTTTGATGGGTGCGGGGTTGAACCTTGACAGGTTTTATTTTTATGGATGGCTTTCGCCGAAGAAAGAAATCCGTTCTAAGGAGTTGAATCAACTAAGGGGTACACGGGAAGTCATTGCTATAATGGAAACGCCTTACAGGCTTCTGAGGTTGCTGGAGGACATTCTGAATGTGTTCGGGCCGGGCATCCAATGCGTATTGGCTTATGAACTGACTTCACCCGGGGAACTGTTCCTGAGGGGGAAAATATCTGAAATATTTAAGACCGCTCAAGAGAAACACCTTAAAGGTGAATTTGTGTTGCTGGTTGATAACAGCAGACGGAATTAAACCTTCGCCGGTTTTTTGTTCATTTGTGCTTCCAGGAATGGGAAGAACTTCGACACAACTTTATCATAACTTACACCCCAAAGATTAGATTCTTCAGTAACTATGCAGTCATACTCTGTGTTGTAAGGTGACCAAATACAATCCTTTGTATTATATTTAACATAAAGACCGAATACGGGTACGCCGTACATTGATGCCATGTGCACAGTTGATGTGTCAGGTGAAAATAGAAGGTCCAGGTGCGGCATGATAGCAACAAACTCTTCATACTTTGGCGAATAGAATATTTTGTCTCGTTCGTTATAAATGCGGAAGGCATATTTCAAGTCACGGGTTGTGCTTAGCAGAACGACATCAATATTTCTTTTCTGAAGTTCTTCAACCATCTTTCTGTAATTTGCAATTCCCCAGGAGCGCGCTTCATTTCCCGCGGAGATATTGATGCCCAACACAAACTTTTTATCTTTAAATCTTTTTTCAACGAACTCTGCTGTTTTCTGCTTTGCTGCTTCGCTTGGGAAGAATGCGATTCTTGCTGTTGACTTATCAGCTTCGAACCCAAGAAGTTTTGTCAATTCAAGAATTCTTTCAACGACATGAACTTTTGATGAATCAGGGCGAGTAATTGTTTCACTAAAGAGTGATTCGTTTTCTTTTGTCAACGCGATTTTATAATCTGCATTAATAAGTTTTGTAAGCATGCTGACAGTGAATGAGGTATCATCATGTGAATCAATGACTATATCGTAGTCTTGTGCGTTCAACAGGCGTATTGTATCATAAAGGAATTTAAATCCTTTACGGTACACGAAAAGTTTATTCACATCGGGAGAATTTTGGAAAACGAAGTAGTTCTTTTCGTCGGCAAGCACATCGACGAGAAACTTATTTTGTTTTTTTATTTGCGCAATCAAAGGGGTTGTTACAAGTGCATCACCGATTCTGTTCAGTCTGATTACAAGAACTTTACGGATTGCATTGCTTTCGGGAATTGAACCGGACTTTGGTTTTTTTGATACAAGGGTTAAAACTTTAAGAAGAAGTTTCTTAAAAACAAGTTCAAGCTTTTTTTTCATCGAATCGTAAATCTATATTATTCATTTTTACTAATTGTTTAAACGCGTTAAAAACTTTTTCTACAGGCAGGTCGCGAAAGCACTCATGCTTCTTTGGGCAAACCAACAGATTACATCCTATACACTCTAAATTATCTAATCTTATTGTTAAGTTCTTTTCCCCGAACGGTCCCTGTAATTTCGGCGAGGTAGGGCCGTGAATACTTAAAACGGGAACACCTAATGCTGCGGCGATATGCATCGGCCCGCTGTCGTTAGCTATTACGGCTTTTGTAAGTTTCATCAGACTGCCCATCTCAAGAATGCTTGATGAGGGGGCAAGTACTGCATCTTCCCCAAGTTTGTTTACTATGTAGTCGGCGTCTTCTTTATCGCCGGGTCCCCATACGACTAAAAATTTCACATCGAATTCGGCTTTTATAGCACGGGCATATTCAACGAAATATTCAGCCTCGCATTTTTTAGATTCCCATCCGCCGCTCGGACTGATGCCGATGACATTATCGGTGTTTTTAAAATGGTACTCAAAAAATGCCCTAGCAAAATTATTACTATTTCTTGAAATACCAAAATGAAGTTTTTGCGAAATTGAGGGCAGCCCAATTTCTTTAAGCAGTTCCAGGTGAAGCAGTGCAGAATGAACCTTGCCACGCTCTTTCGGACCGAATAAGTTGTAGGCGTAAGTCCGGCCACGATATGGAAATCCTGCACGGAATTTTGCAAAACTCATAAATGTCAACATGGCGGTTCTTGGGTTGGAATACATATCAATCACCAAATCGTACTTGCCAGATGCTACACGGAAAATGGTTTTCAGCGAGGAGAAAGATTCTTTCTTGTTAAGAATAATTACTTTATTTATCTGCGGAAGATTCTCAAGGAAAGTTTTGCTTGGCGGTTCGGTTAGGAAGTCAATCTCGGCTAAGGGGAAAATGCATTTCAGATTATCCAACACGATAGTTGATAACACAACATCGCCTATCCCTTTGAGTTTTATCAGAAGTATCTTTTTGATTTTCTGCGAGTTAAGATTAGCCAACATTTATTAATACTAAATTATTACTGATATACTGTAAATCCGCAATCATGAATGTGTACTGGATTCAAAATTAAATTAAAATACAATTTACTAATTTTTTATATTTATACGGACTTATTTAACAATTATGACGCGCTTTTAATGCATACAGTATTGACACTAATTCAGCTTACGACAGAATATTTTGAAAAGAAAAATATAGAGTCGCCCCGTTTAAATGCGGAGCTTCTTCTCGCGCATGTTCTTTCCTGCAAACGGCTGCAGCTTTACCTGATGTTCGATAAACCTGTGCAGGAGGGCGAACTTACTCAATACAGGGAACTGATTAAAAAGCGCGGTGAACGGATGCCCCTGCAATATATCACGGGTGAGGTTGAGTTTTACGGATTATCTTTTTGTTGCGAGCCCGCTGCTCTTATTCCACGGCCTGAAACCGAACTGCTTGTTGAGAAATGTATAGAGATTATGAAACCTGCGGGCAGTGCAAAAATTCTTGATATCGGATGCGGAAGCGGCAACATTGCTATTTCACTTGCTTATAATTTACCTGATACTTCAATTGATGCGCTTGATATCAGCGGAGATGCAATTGAACTTGCATCCAGGAACGAGAGCAGAATACTTCCTGCTTCAAGAA
>CAIWTC010000249.1 GCA_903915485.1 uncultured Ignavibacteriales bacterium
AAAATCTTTTTTATTCAATATCGATTTCGGCCCTACTTATTTTTTCAATTACTTATTTCATATATTTTCTTTTCCATGAATACAGAATATATATTCATGTATTTGAAGTGCACTTCTCGATATTTGTAACCATGTTATTCTCTGCAGTGGCTAGCTATTTTCACGAAGGCAGGCAAAAAAATATGCTTAAGAAAACATTCATTAAATATCTAAACCCTGCAGTTGTGGAAGACATCATTGCCAGACCCAATAGTGTAGAACTTGGCGGAAAAGATATTTACGCTTCTGCATTCTTTACTGATATAAAAGATTTTACTACACTATCTGAACAATTCTCACCTAAAGAATTGGTATATCATCTGAATAATTATCTTACCCTTGCCAGCGATATAGTATTAAAGAATGATGCCTTTTTGGATAAATATATTGGGGATGCTATTATGGCTATTTTTGGTGCTCCGATTGAAAGGGATGATCATGCCTATCTAGCCTGTAAATCTGCGCTTGAAATTCAGAAGATGCTTCATGAGTTTTACAAAACTGCGGATTCAAGTATTCCTGTGTTTGAAACGAGAATAGGGATAAATTCAGGAAAGATGGTCATTGGGAATATTGGTTCGCAGAGCAGGTTGGATTATACGGCAATCGGCGATACGGTGAATCTTGCTTCAAGGTTGGAAGGTATTAATAAGTTTTTCGGCACGCACATTATTACAAGTGAGACAACTCACAACTTAGTCTCAGATAAATTTGTATTTAGACAATTGGATTTTATTAAGGCAAAAGGCGCAACCAAGCCGATGAAAATATTCGAGTTGATTTCAAATATTGATGAAATTGATAATGATATAAATGATAAAGTTGCTAAATTTGAACAAGCATTCTTATTGTACCGTAACAAAAAATTTAACGAGGCCATCTCGTTATTCACACTTGTTTCAGAAAAGTACAATGATTATGCAAGTGCGCTCTATGTTGATAGATGTAGAAAACTGCTCACCCAGGACTTGGATGATTCTTGGGATGGAGTATATAGCTTTAAGGAAAAGTAGGATGTTATGAAAATAGTTGTTACAATAATTGTGGTACTCTTTGGAGTTTTATCAGCACAAAATACGAAGGAAATATATACTTCGCGGCAGATAAACTATGTGCGCGATGGAGCGGGTTCGTATTATGGTTTAGTTGAAACTTTGCCTGCCGGAACAAAAGTTGTTCTTTTGTCGAAGGAAGATAAGTGGTCAAAAATTAAAACACCCTCAAGCAAGTCGGGCTGGTTAGCGAATAATTGTTTTGAAAGTGCGAGGAAAAGCGGTGAGGTAGAGAAAAAACTTCTTGGTTCCTATGCTTCAATCAAATCCTCAAGGATAGGAATTGCGGCTGCTATAAAGGGACTGCTTGGAAAGTTTGACAAGGGCGGAGTAAATCAAGTAGATGATTTATCAGGCTATTTATCTGATGTTACCGGTGGTATTGATTTAAGAAATTTTTCAAGTTCATTGGTCGATGACGCAAACAGGCATCCCACCGAATTAAAATTTGATGAAATTTCAAAATCAGTTGATGAATATAATCCATCGCTAAAGGAAACTCAAATTGGTGCGGGAATAGCAGCATCATTAATTAGCCGAGGAATAGTTAAAGACAAAAATATTACAACTTATCTTAATAGTATTGCCGCAGCACTCCTCAGAAACACCAAGTATTACGATTGGGATTTTTATGTTTTCATTCTGGATGACAAAAAAATTGACGGCTTTGCATGCCCCGGTGG
>CAIWTC010000250.1 GCA_903915485.1 uncultured Ignavibacteriales bacterium
GACTGAAAGGGTTATCCCTCTCTCTTTTAATAGCCTCCCGACCACCTCCGCTAAATCATCATCATTTTTGCCATAGATATATCTACCTGCAATTGCACGAATACGCTGTTCGATTTCTGAAAGCTTAGATTCCGCATTTTCTTTTGTATTACCGGATGTACTAATCCTTAGTTTGACACCGAACGGACTGGGAAGAAATGCCAATTTCCCGCCGTCAAGAAGTTTCTCTATATCTCCAAACTTTTCGTAAAGTGTTGATTCCCATATTCCGGTTGTCAGTAAATTTACAGTAGCAGTGTATGATTCAAAGACCATTTCCTTTGCTTCAAGTTTTGAAACTACTTCCTTCATTAAATTTTTCATTTCATGAGGGACACCGGGAAGTACAACAAAAATTTTATTATCTTTTTCAATCCAATATCCCGGAGCAGTTCCAATCATATTTCTCAATGCGGATGCAACTTCAGGGACATAAGATTGGTCTTCATTTATTTTAGAAACATCATGATTAAGCCGTTCAAATCTCTCGGTGATATCATCTAATACATCTTGATTTTTTATTAAACCGCACTTGAAAAAATTGCAAACAACTTTGCGGGTTATATCATCATGCGTAACTCCAAGTCCGCCCGTAACAACAACTAAATCATTTCCGGAATATGCCTGTTGAAATTCAGAGAGAATATCTTCTTCATTATCACCTACTACTGAAATCTTTGCAACCTGTATCTGCAGTCCTGTCAACAGCTCTCCGATATAGGAAGCATTGCTATTAATAGTTTGACCTATTAGCAGTTCGTCCCCTATTGAAATTATATGAGCTTTCATAAAATTTTATTAACCTAAGTCTTTTATACTAAGTTCTTACTTTAAGCTAAACTATAACTAAAGTAATTTATTAAATATGTTTTCCCAATGGAGTAAACAATATCAGTCCGTTCATAATCAGGCAAGTATATACTCCTCCAATTATGTCATCCATCATGATACCATATCCGCCTTTGAGCGCCTCTGCCTGACGAGCAGGAGCAGGCTTAACAATGTCAATCACTCTCCAAATAAAAAATGTAATTACAGCAATCAGAATACTTTTCGGGAGAAACATAAGCGATATCCACATACCGGCAACTTCATCTATCGTGCACTCAGCAGGGTCTTTGCCAAACTTCATCTCGAATAAATCTCCGACATAAAAGCCATAAATAGAAATAACCACCGACATCGGAAGAAGAATTTTCCAGTTCTCCATACCCGGCACAAACCAGTAAATCAGAAGTGCGGCAGCGCTGCCCCAAGTTCCTGAGGCAAAAGGAATATATCCCGTTAGAAAACCCGAACCCATAAAATTATGTATACGATTCATGCTCTGCCGAATATCTTTTTAAGATGATGCTTGTTTTCATAGATGTAAAGTCCTCCTGAATGAACTGTTAGAATTGCAATCACCCAAAGGGTTACATCAATTGCTGTTCTGTTCAAAGCATAATCAAATATGTACTTATATTGAGTGCCCCAATCCAAATGCTGCCTGGCTACATAAAAAATAAGCATATAATAAAGGAAACCCATCTGAATAAATGTTTTCCACTTTGCATATTTACTCGTCGGAAATGAAATTCCTTTGGAGTCGGCTATCCCTCTAAAAGTGGTAACTAAAAAATCTCTAATAAGTATTACAATCACCAACCATATTGAAAGTTCACCAAGATAAACAAACGAAAGGAATGCGCCCGCGGTTAGAATTTTATCCGCCATAGGGTCCCAAAACTTACCCCAGTTAGTAATGTAATTAAACTTCCGTGCGAGCCACCCGTCATACCAATCCGTCAAAGCCGCAACCAGGAAAATGACGAGTGCAATCTCCTTAAAATGCGAACCTTGGACTAAGAAAAAATAGACGAATACAGGAGTAAGAATCATTCTTAAAACTGTTAATTGATTTGGAAGAAGCATCTAGAGTAGTTCTATCCTTTCCTTCTCTATCAATCTAAGTTTTTCGTGCTCATAAATCCCAGTTCGGTGACCGTCATTCCAAATAATATTGAAAGCATAATTCCCGACCGGTTGTATTTCAGATATGGTGATTTGATTTTGCAAAAATATGGGTATATAGGTTTTACTCCACTCACTTCTATCCTGCTCGCAGGTGGCGCAAGGGCAGTATTTTCTAAGGTACTTCAAAGGGAAATTCCGTTCTTCTCCGCTTTCCCATGTAAGTGATAATTCTTTGAATTCAAGCACCTGAATTTTAATAAGTTTCACGATAAATTATGCAATTATTGATTAAATAACTTTAATCTATAAAATTACAATAATTATTGATGATTTAGAACCACTTTTTAAAATATTTAATAAACCTCAAAATACGCGGTATCTCGGATTGCTGAGGCAAAAACCCCAATACCGTCACCTTTAAGTATTATTTTAGGCTCATGGAAATTTCCGTCAAACTCTTTCACATTCGGCGCAGATAGTAAATACTCCTTGAAATTTACATCACCGGCATAAATAATAGTTTTGTATGTGGAGCGGAACCAGGTGTTATAACTTTCAATAGGCTGCTTGATAGTGTCCTGCAAATTAGGTTTTATATTGAACACTACATTTGCGCGGAGCCTGAATTCCCCCAAATTCTTTTGTATTTCTTCGGGCTTCATATCCTGATTAAATTCATTATCAAAAATAAAATTAGACAAACTCGCTGAATCGGGACGAATTGAAAACGCGTAAAAACCTGCCGGTGAAAGTGGTATAAAATCCATCGGTATCGGTGTGCCGTATTTGAATTTCCCCGGATGCTTTTTAATAAGCTCAAAGCCATCAGCAGGGACAGTAGTGACAGCTGTGGTGTAAAGCTCTTTTCCGTCTATAGTTCCCCATACTTCCAATGTGTATGGACTCCCTTTTGAGACAATTATATTATTTGAGTAATACGAATAAGTCTTAATATCAAATAATAGAGAATCTCCATTAATCTTCACGGTAGTTATTGTAGGATCTAAAATGAAAGATAATGTATCAATCGGCTGATTGAGAGCAAAATTTCTCATAACCCTGATTCCTCTTACAGGTTCATCTGCAAATAGGTATCCTTCAACAACGATTTTAGGTTCATACGCTACGGAAGTAATATCTATTTTCGGGTCTCCGCATGAAATCAACCCTGAAAGACTTACAAAACCAATTAATAAAACTTTTATAAAATTTTTCATCTTCAATTCCTTATATAATTAAAATGTTGCCGTCACACCGATACTCGGGAGTAAGGGCAGCATATTAGTCTTTTCAACTGTCTGATACAGAATATTGTTCTCAACTTTATTTGCATAATCGATAAACCAAATATTTTTCCTGTTCCCAAGATTAAACACTTGAAGATATGGCGTCAACTTCCAACCCGAATACGATATCTCATAAGAGATACTTAAATCAAGTCTGATATACGCAGGTAAGCGATACTTGTTAATCTCTGAAGGATAAAGATTATATCCGGGTAACCCTTCACCGCTCAGGTTAAAATCTTTCCAATCAGGGAGCGTGTTCACATAATAGGATGAAGCAGGTACAGTAATTGGCTGACCAGTTGAATAAACAAAGCTAACTCCTATCAGCCATTTGCTTGTTCTCTCTTTATAGTTTCTGTCCAGAAATTGGTCCCAGAATTCATTCCAGTCAAAATTCATCACCGCATTAAAAACGGACGACCTATCCTGCCTTGGAACAAATTTATTCCCTTTATTTATCTGGTCATACACATATTCAGTTCTTGATAAAGAATAAGAAACCCATCCGCTGATAGGCCCTACATCCCTCTTGAACATCATCTCAATTCCGAATGACCTTCCATCACCTCTATTAAACAAACCTTTCGAAGAAGTATAAACAGGCGTAGCACCTTCATAACTAGAAGGTTCAACATCAACAAATGATAGTTGATTATATGCATATAGATTATAATAATTTTTGTAATACAGTTCTGCCTCGAAAGAATAAATCTCGCTAACCTCTTTCTGTAATCCTACTATATAGTGAGTTGATGAAGATTCTCTTACATTCTCATCAACTGCAGTCCATATACTCGTAAAGAATAAGCGGGGGATTCTATTTAAATACTGATAATACTTACCTGCTGCCACCTTAAGGTTATAAGTTTCTCCCAACCGGTACTTTGCACTGAAACGAGGTTCATAATCAACATAGGTTTTGTCAGAGAAAAAATAATTCGCCCTTAGACCTGCATCAATAATAAGCTTATCCAAAGGATGATATGAGAGACTGCCATAAAGCATAGTATGTCTTCTTTGCTTGGATACATCCGCTTTCCCTTGCTGAAATATCTGAAGCAGCATACCGCCAAGGAATTTCTGTTCGAATCCAAACTTTGTTGAAAAGTCCTTTGAAGCATAATACTCTACCCCGCCCTTGAAAGAAAGGTCGTATATCTTATTTCTTTCTTTCACATTGGCAAGAGCGAAATCAAAGTTAGATTCGAATGCACTATAAGTTGTGGAAAGATTCAAGAACATTGTATTGCCAAGAATATGTTTCCAATTTGCTGATGCTGTTTTGTTTCCCCAATCGTAGAAAAACCCGTCTGATGATTTTTGCTTATTGAACTTAAAATCAAGATTGTCGCTGCTGCCGAAATAACTTAGAGTCAATTTATCTTTCAATCCTAAATCAAAGAATGCTTTTAAATTGCCATCATAAAAATAATATGCCGGAATATTTTTATTCCACTTAGCATAAGTTTGGTCTAAATATGTGCGTCGAAGTGAACCGGAAAGTGAACCAAAGTCGCCAATAGGAGCCTGCAATGTTGTGCTTGCCGAGAGTAAACTGATATTTACAACTCCCGTAAATTCATTTCTATTTCCATCTATATTTGTAACATCCAACACAGAGGATAGTCTTCCACCGTATTCTGCGCCGAAGCCCCCTTTAGAGATTTCAACTTTTTTAATCGCGTATGTATTGAAAGTAGAAAAAATACCAAATGCATGCTCAGGGTTATAAACATCGGCACCATCAATCATATATAAATTTTGGTCCGGTGTTCCTCCGCGAACATATAGTGCAGAAGAAAAATCAGAAAGTGCAGTAATTCCGGGGAGCGTCTGAAGTGTTCTTAGCAAATCAGCCTCAATTATTCTTGGGAGTTGATTAATCTGCGTGGAGTTTAATTCGAGTTTTGAAATAGGCCGTTCATATAGTCTATCAATTATCCTTATTGAGTCTGCCGAAACAATCACTTCCTTGGTTTGGACTGACTGAGGAGTGAGTTTTATAACAATCGTATTCTCTCCTTTAGCACTCACATTAATTTTTTGTGACCAGGGTTTATATCCCATATAACTGCAAGTAAGAGAGTGACTGCCGTTCAGAACATCGGGGATAACAAAGTATCCGCTAATATTTGTAGAAGTACCCTGATTAATATCTTTCAGGTAAACATTTGCACCAATTAATGCCTCGCCCGTCTTTGCATCATACACAAATCCATTTATTGTCCTGATGTTCCCAGATTGGGCAGCACAATAAAAAGTCAACAGTAAAGTTATGATGGAGACTAGTCCAATTTTTTTCATATATAAATTCTCAATTGATTTATCTCAAAAATAATGAAAAGAGTAATTTCATTTTTGCAAAATTCTTAAACGGTCATTATAATGGATAAGCGGTTACTGTTTCTAATTATTTTATCAGAATATTATTATCCGTTTATCACAAATATTATCCTTCTATCTAAATAATTGGATAACTTATTTTATTCATTACTAAATTTAGCTTAATAATAATTTAATAGCGAGTTTTATGAAAATATTCTTATTTGTCGGAGTTTTATCCGTTCTTTTGTTTGGCCAGCCTAAAGGAACTTCGCCGGAGGTCAAATGCGAACCTGCGAAAGCGAACGATAAAATAGTAATAGACGGAAAACTCGATGAGTCTATATGGGCATCCGCGCAGAAATCGACTATCAATTATGAAATTTCCCCAGGCGACAATTTACCCGCTCAGCAAAAAGCAGACTTTTACTCTGCATACGATGATAAATATTTATATTTTGCTTTCAAGTGTTATGACTTAGAGCCCGATAAAGTTCGGGCACACCAAACCGAGAGGGACCAAATATTTAATGATGATTTCGTCGGAATAATGCTAGACCCATATTGCGACAATCAAAAGGTTTATGAATTCTTTGTGAATCCGTTTGGTATTCAAGGCGATTTGATTCGCACAGGAAATAATGAGGATGCCAGTTTTGATGCACTATGGCAATCAGCAGGACAAGTTACAAGCTTTGGCTATTCAGTGGAAATTGCAATCCCATTTTCATCCATTCGATTCCCACAAAAGCCGGTATCTAACTGGAGACTTACCGTACTAAGAATTTATCCCCGTGAAAGCAGGTTCAATTTTTCATGGACAC
>CAIWTC010000251.1 GCA_903915485.1 uncultured Ignavibacteriales bacterium
ATTAATTACACAAAAAAAACTTTCCAAGCTTCTTCTGGAGCATATAGCAACCCGTTCAGAGTGGGGGAATTTGATATACCTTACTCCTAATTTAGAGTACTACAATAAGCTAAAGGTTAAGTATAAATACTTAGAAATTAAATTAAAATATGCCCATAAACAGCAGAACTACAACATATTAGCTAGTTATTACGAAAGTAATATAGAGTGCATAATTAGTGCTCCCATTGTCTTCCTTGATGAGGGCGACTTCGTGCTCCACAAAACAGTTTCTGCCATTTCCAACCGCAAAACTCTAGGTTCGGTTGACGAAACTACTTTGGCGGATAAATCTAATTACTTTATTGACCCTAGAAAAATTAAATCAAAGTTTGCAGCATTCGACAAGTATTTCAAGAATTGTGAAATCATTTCAGAGTTGTGCAATGCTGATCTGAATTTGGGAGCATACAAATTCCCTAAATTTCACTCCTCGAATCCAACGGAGCACCGTTCAGTTTTAAGGTCAATTTGTTATGATGGTCTCAAGAAAAGGTATTCCGAGATAGCTGCGGAGCAAACAAAGAGACTTGAATATGAACTTGATGTCATAGATGAACTTCACTTTACTGACTACTTTTTAATAGTTTGGGACATAGTAAGGGAAGCAAAAATGAGAGGTATGGTCACAATCGGGAGGGGGTCAGCCGCAAATAGTATTGTTTCTTATTGCCTTGGAATTACAGAAGTTGACCCGCTTAAATACGGACTGTACTTTGAGAGATTTCTAAACAGAAGCCGCTTATCCCCTCCGGATATTGACCTGGATTTTTCATGGAAGGAAAGAGATGAAATAATAAAATATGTTTTTGAAAAGTATGGATATGAAAAAGTTGCAATGATTTCGACAATTGTCACCTTTAGAGCACGGTCAGCTTTCCGGGAAACCGCAAAAGTTTTTGGACTTTCCAATGAACAGATTTCCAAATATACCAAATTCATCCCTTGGACAAGCGCTAAGAACCTTGAACAACTGCCCGAACTTTTCCCCGAATCCAGAGATTTTGATGTAAAGTCTGAACCGCTAAAAAGTATTGTAAAAATTGCATCACAACTTTCCGGATTTCCGAGACACACCAGCATTCATCCTAGCGGAATTGTCATAACACCTGACAACATTACTAACTACACAGCATTGGAGTTCGCAAAAAACAAGGGCATCGGTCTGATAGTTACTCAACCGGACATGTATTCCCTTGAAGACTTGGGCTTGATTAAAATTGATTTGCTCAGTCAACGCTCCTTAGGAGTATTGAGAGATACAATTTCAAGAATAAATAAGTGATTTGCGGCTATCTTATGCAAGAATATTGAATTATGTAGAAATATTTTCACATCCTCACTGTTTGCACTAAAAACACACTATTAAAAAACTATTAACTTTCATATCTTGGTAAAACAATAATAATAATTGATGAAAAAAAGTAAATAAAATGAGATTAAAGCTATTAACTGCCGGTGAATCACATGGCAAAGGACTTATTGGAATCATTGAAGGTTTGCCTGCTAATATTCCAATCGATGAAGAGAAAATTAATTTACAGCTAAAACGCCGTCAATCCGGATACGGACGCGGTGGAAGAATGAAAATTGAAACTGATAAAATTGAAGTTTACTCCGGCGTCAGATTCGGTAAAACTACAGGAATGCCTGTTTCATTTGTAATCCATAATAGTGATTGGCAAAACTGGGGAGAAAAAATGTCGGTTTTCGGCAAAAGGGGCGACACTGAAAAGATTACAATCCCTCGTCCCGGTCATGCTGATATGGTTGGAGTTCAAAAATATAACCTTGATGATATCAGGAATTCAATTGAACGCTCAAGTGCACGAGAAACTGCTACAAGGGTTGCTGCTCAAACATTTGCCAGAATACTGCTTGAACAATTTAATATTTCTATTGGTAGTTGTGTTGAAAGTGTAGGGGGCATTTATTCAAAAAATTATCCATATGAAAAATTCTATAATAGCAATAAACTGTTTTTCAAAAATGGTATCCAACTCTCTATTGACAGTGACAAATCTGAAGTCCGTGTTCTTGATATTGAACAGGAAAAGAAAATCATTAACCGTATAAAGAGAATTAAGAAAGAAGGGGATACATTAGGCGGAACATTTATCGTGGTCGCAACAGGTGTTCCGGTTGGATTAGGGGCCTTCTCTCAATCATATACTCGTCTGGATGCACAAATTGCTGAGTCCTTTATGTCGATTAACGCTGTCAAAGGTGTTGAAATTGGGGCAGGGTTCTTCTGTGCGGAAGTTCCGGGTTCGGCAATTCATGATGAAATTATTTCAAAGGATGGAACCATCATAAGAAGTTCAAATCGCGCAGGCGGAATTGAAGGCGGGATAAGTAACGGAATGCCTATTCTAGTTCGTGCCGCAATGAAACCAATTGCAACTTTAATGAAACCATTACAAAGTATTGATTTGAAATCAAACACTAAGGTTGAAGCACGAAGAGAAAGAAGTGATTTCACCGCTGTTCCTGCATGTGCGGTGATAGGGGAGGCTATGCTCAGTTGGACTCTTGCAAATAGTTTTCTCGAAAAGTTTGGCGGCAACTCTTTTGAAGAGACGCTTGACAATTTCAACTCGTTTACTTCAAAAAGTACTAAACGAATTAATAAAAACTTTTCTAAATAATATTATGCTGATATATAAAAAATTTGTCTTTAACCCATTCTCAGAAAATACCTTTGTACTTTGGGACAAGACCACATTTGAGGCACTAGTAATAGACCCGGGATGCTATTCAGGCGAAGAAGAATCTGAACTGGAAAGATTTCTAATTCAAAATAAACTAAATCTCAAATACATTTTAAATACTCACTGTCACCTTGACCATGTTTTCGGCAATGCATTTCTTAAGGCAAAGTTCAATAGTGCAAAACTTATATTAGCTGAAGAAGAAGTTACACTGCTCAAAGGTGCAGATAAACAGTCGGAAATGTTTGGGTTGACTTTCAACACTTCACCTCTTCCAGATGAAATTCTTACTGAGCAAACAGAAATATTTTTGGGGAAAATGAAAGTAGTCCCATTGTTTACACCCGGGCATACTTTAGGGGAGTATAGTTTTTTAGTTGAAACTAATAACATCTGTTTTACAGGCGATGTGTTATTTTGTGAAAGTATAGGAAGAACTGATTTATGGGGCGGCAACCAAGCAATATTAATTGAGTCAATCAGGGGAAAATTATTTAATTTACCGGATGAAACAGTAATCCTTCCCGGGCATGGCGAGGAAACCACGATATCCCATGAAAAAAAATACAATCCTTTTATGTGATGTAGGTACTTGCTTATAATAGAAGCATATACTATATTAATTATGTTACAATTGTAACATAATTATTAATAACCATATAAAGGAAAAGTATATGTCAAAAATGGTCCGATTCTTTATAATGTTGTTCGCTGTAACAACAATTGCCTACGGGCAGGCCGCATCATTAGATGAAGCATTTAAATCGTTATCTTCAGGGGCAGCACAAGGCTATGTGGGACCTATAATCTCCGGGTTTGGAGCCAATCTTAATTCAGGATGGATTCACAGAACACCTGAAGATAAAAAATTTCGTTTTGACTTAGAGGTCGGCGTAGTTGCCATGGGAACGATGTTTGGTGATGAGAGTAAAGAGTTCGATGTTAA
>CAIWTC010000252.1 GCA_903915485.1 uncultured Ignavibacteriales bacterium
AAACTGCAACTTCAGGAATCGCTCACTGAACCCACGGCATTGGACGGCGCATTGAATAAGTTGCGGACCCTTGATAAAGTTACCGAGGTGGGGTTTGCAGTGGATTTGTATAAGGACTTTCTCTCGTTTTCGGCATCAGCAAAAAAGTACTTGTACCTGCTGACGATAGTTTTGGTGTTAATAGCTATATATATAGTAACAAGTTTTTCAATTGCAACGATAGATATCCGGCATGAAGAAATCAGGACGATGAGATTTATAGGAAGTTCGCGGATGCTTGTGGCGGCGCCAATATTAATAAATAGCAGTTTTGTTGGATTTTTAGGGGCAATATTTAGTACCCTTTTATGGTATAAACTGCTCTCAATGGCGGGAAATATCACTACATTGTTTTTTGAGAAGCCGTCTGAAATATGGCTTCCAATATACTTAACGGCACTTTCCGGAGTGGTAATTGGGTTCTTTTCAGGGGGCATAGCGCTGCTGCGTTCAAAGTCACAAATGTGACAATTATGGTTTGTGGGAAACCGAGAATTTCGTATATTTTAGTTCTAATTAATTTTAAAAGGTAGCGATGAGGATTTATCTTATAGGCGCGTTTGCGCTATTATTGATGACCATAAATGTATTTGCACAAGAAAACAACATTCGTGTTGGTTCAATTCCACGCATGAGTCCACTTGGTGGAGCGTATTTTGATTTTTCTGATCCGAATACTGTTAATATGAAAATAGGAATTTGGGGATATGTTAAGAATCCGGGAAGGTATACTTTGCCCGTAAATACAACTATTATGGAGGCCTTATCTTATGCTGGTGGTCCAGAAGCTGACGCTTTAGCAGAGGACATTAGGATATTGAGGACCGGTGTAGATTCTACTCAAGAGGTAATAAAATTTGATTATAACCAACTATTGCACGAAGCCAATATATCAAAAACAGTCAAAGACATTAGGTTGCATCCCGGAGATATGATTTTACTACCCGGAGAGCCAAGGTTTTATTTGCGTGATTATTTATCTACTTCTATTTCGCTTATATCAGCGCTATCCTCACTGACCATTTTAATTATAAGTATTGTAAGAAAATAGGAGATTGTGTAAATATAATGGAAAAAAATACAATAGAACCACAGCCTAGGTCACTAAAAGAAAATATTGATTTAATCAGAGGAAATTTATTTCCTATAATAATTATAACATTAGCAAGTTTAATTTTTTCGGTTGTTTATGCAGTAAAAGCGCTCAATATTTATAAGGCTACGGCATTAATAAAAGTATCAAAGCCCGCCGGAAGTATACTTGATAACCAGCTTCTCCCGTCTTTGGGTGATATGCAGATGGACAGGTTTTTGTTAAATGAACTCGAGATAGCCAAAAGTTACCGGGTGCGCAAGAATGTTGCAAAAGCATTGATTGATACATTCATTACTGTAAATAATCCGTCAAAGTTTTTCCTTATTATTGAAAAGAAAAACAGATACTCTAAAGACTTGCCTCAAGTTGCAGCTACTGTTCCTGACTTAGCCTTAGAATTACAGAAAATTGATGTTGAGCAAAAGAGAGGATTGGATTTTGTTGAAATAAGCGTTCAATCTCCATCCCCATATGAAGCTACTTTGATTTCAAACGTATATGGAATGGTTTATCGTGAAACGAATCTTGAGATTACAAGGAATCAGCTAAATAATGTCAGACAGTTTCTTCTCGATCAGAAAGAAGAAAAGCAAAAGCAGTTAGGTTTGGCTGAGGATATGCTGAAAAGTTTTCAAGAAAAAGGCGGCATAGTTGCTCTTGATCAACAGGCAAATTCATTGATAACGCAATTAAGCTCAATCGAATCGCAAAGAGATATGAAGAAAATTGAATTATCTTCATCAGAGCGCGGATTGGCAAAGTACAAGGAAGAACTTAAATCTAAGTCCCCCGAAATTACAGTATATCTTGAGAAATTAGCTTCTGAAGAATATATGAAAGCAATTCAAACTCAGATCGCCGAACTTAGGATTAACAAAGAATACGTTAATATTAACCTTAAGGGTCAAACTTTTGCTGGCGATGCAGTAAAGGATTATGATAAAAAAATCAAAGCACTTGAAGATTTACTGAAACAGAAAATTGAAGTTGTAAAGAATAGTGTTTTCTCAACTACGCCTGAAGAACTCAGAGGATTAACACAGCAAATAATTCAAGAAGAGATTAAAGCTCAGTCAATTAGAATATCAATTGACCAGATGAATAAAATAATCCTTAATTATGAAGAAAAATTCAATTTACTTCCGAAGACAAGCATTGAACTTGCAAAACTTCAAAGGGCTAGAGAGTCGCTTGAAAAACTTTATTTGTTAGTTGAAGATAAATATCAGGAAGCAGTTATAAACGAGCAGTCAACTCCGGGTAATGTTTTGGTTGTTGATGAAGCTAGAATCCCTACTTCGCCTTCAAAGCCGAATAGAACGCTTATAATTGTTGTCGGGTTTGTGCTTGGATTAGTAATCGCATTCGGTTATGTGTTCATGCGTAACTTCTTTGATAACACAATTAAAACACCGGATGATATCCAAAAACTTAACACTAATGTGCTTGCTTGGATTCCACAGATTGAAGGTATCGTTGCTTCAGGGTCGTCTGATTTTGAATTTATCGTGGCGAAGAAACCGGATTCAATTCCGAGTGAGTCATTCCGTGCATTGAGAACAAGAGTGCAGTTTTCGCGTGTTGATACCGAATCATTAAAAACAATTTTGATTACATCATCTGCACCATCAGAAGGAAAAACAATGATTTGTACCAACTTGGCTGGAAGTTTTGCCTTCTCGAACAAGAAAACAATTATTGTTGACTGTGATTTAAGAAAACCTAGAATTCACTCATTCTTCAAGACCAATAGATATCCTGGTTTGGTTGATTATCTGTTTGGTCAAGTTCCGTTTGATGAAATAGTAAGACAGTCAGAAATTCCTGATTTGTGTTATATCACCGCAGGAACAATTCCACCGAATCCTTCTGAAATTCTTGAATCTTCAAAGTTTAAGGACTTCCTTGCGGAGATGCGCGAAAAATATGATTATATTTTATTGGATTCACCGCCTATTATTGCGGTAACAGATTCTGAAATCATTGCACGCTATGCAGATGCAACAGCGTTAGTGGTTTCTGCCAATACTACTGAAACAGAACTTCTGATTCGTGCTTTGGAAATTATTCAGCAGGACAATATTAACTTTATCGGAGCGATACTTAATAACTTTGTTTATAAAAGCTCATACGGCTCATATTATAAATACTATTATTATTATACCCGTCCGAGAAAAGCTGACAGTTCTAAGTTGCCGCCGACTCAGTTATCATAGTTATAAAAGCAATTATTGGAAAAACTGTCATGGTTTAATTTTAAGTGCTCCCTCTCCGGGAGCATTTTTTTTTGATATGAATGGTTCTATTTTCACTAGTTGTTTATGTGCTACTTCTTCTTTATTTTTACAGACAGTATTTTTGTAATAGAATTATATAAACTTTAGGAAATATCAATGTATCAACCAACGGCAGTAATTACAGGCGGGTCAGGTTTTCTCGGTTCTCATCTTTGTGAAAAACTTTTGAGTTCGGGATGTAAAGTTATCTGCATCGACAATTTATTGACAGGTAACCCAGATAATATCGCGCATCTCTTTGGTAATCCGAATTTTTCATTCATCAAGCATGACATAACTAATTTTATTCACATTACCGGAAATGTGGATTATATTTTGCATTTTGCTTCTCCTGCAAGTCCTATAGATTATTTGCAGTTGCCTATACAGACTCTTAAGGTAGGTGCATTAGGTACCCACACAG
>CAIWTC010000253.1 GCA_903915485.1 uncultured Ignavibacteriales bacterium
TATGCCTGAGATGGTTTTGAAAGCAGCAGACATAATAAGTAAGTTTTATCATTACGGAGTTGTTGCAGATTATGGATTTATTCTTGAAAATCCGTATGAACAACCGGAAGATTATCGCGAGACTATAAGACTGTTCATTGCCCTTCCTAAAACATACACAGTCAGTTTATATTCATTAGCCTTCTTCCCGAGTACCGTCCTGACAGAAAGAGCGTTAAGCGATAATGTTATCAGCGCTGAGGATATAAGTTTAGATAAAGATTATAGGGAATCAATTAAACCTTCTTTTTTCCATTTCTTATTCGAAGCCAATTACTATTTTCAGTTACCTAAAGAAATCAATGACATTTTATTAAGTGATACCATTTTGATATCAGATAGTGCAAAATATTTACGATTGCTATTGTCTAATTATTTCTTGAGCAATGCATTAAAGGAAATAGTGTATTTATATTCCGCCAATTCAGATGAAAAGAACCTACTTTACCATAGCAGCCATTTTGATGTTTCCGGGACTTATGAATTCATTTATATCGTAAAGGAAATACTTCAAAATTGGTCGATGCCAAGCAGAGTACTTAATACTTCAGTCCAAGAAGAAGACATGGTGCTTGAATACCAATTGCATACTGATAAGAGTACCCCAATTATTGTAAGCATTGGGTTTAAGGAAGGACGAATTATTCGTTTGGAGAATAATGTAGTTTTATCAAATCCACCGGCAAACGCCTTAAATGGAAATTATAAGAATAATTCTGAATGGCTCAAAACTTTGAATCAACATGCACCCATAAAAATGATAAACAGCCAAATGATGCATAATGCACTGCCTATTAGTGCTTCTGGTTGGACATTCGGCATAGTTACAAATGGACAACGGGACACTTGGGTTGATGAATTAATTGAGTCTATCCAGGCTCAAAATGTAGAAGATTATGAAATTCTTGTTTGCGGTACATACAGCAACCAGAACAATTATGATATTAACCATATTGAGTTTAACGGTGATGAAAACAGAGGATGGATAACCAAGAAAAAGAATTTAATAATTCAGAATTCATTAAAAGATAATATTTGTATTCTTCATGACAGGATGAGGCTCGATGCTGCCTGGTATGAAGGGATGAAACAATTTGGCAATGATTTTGAATTTCAATATTGTTCAACTTACTCTATTGATAGAGCAACCGAACATAATTCCGCTTTGGGTGCTTATATCGAAGGTGGGTATATCCGCATCTGCAATATGCCTCACGGCACCTACAAGACTGGTCTGTGGATTGATGGCGGGCAAATGATAGGCAAAAGCAAACATCTGAAGGAAAATCTTCTCGATGAAGATATGTTAATTGGTGAAGGCGAAGATGTTGAATGGTGCAGAAGAGTTTTTTCAAAAGGCTATCAAATAAAACATAACCCATTCAGTAAATTACTTAATATGGGGAGCAAAAAGATAAAGGATGATTACAATAGTTCAATGGTTATTGTAAGCCATCCTTCTGCACACCGGGACTTGTTTAAATACATGTTAATTAGTACATCGGAAAAATGGGGTTTGGGTATTAGATCTTCTGAAGAAGTATTATCAGCAGATAAAAACATTGCCTCCATTTCCGGAAATCAACTCGATGAAATAATATCATATAATTTGTTAGCATACAATGAACCTTTTTATGCTTTATGGAGAGGACTGATTTTTGAAAATAATTTAGACTATAAAAATGCCGCAATACAATTCAAAATCGCTTGGGATAAAGGTATTCGTGATGCACGCATTAGTAAATATATAGATAGAGTTAATTTAATTATTTCTAAACAGCATCTTGAACTGAAGAACAATCTAAAATCTTTTAATAATAATATTCTTGGAAATATGAACACTATGGAGTTATCTGATAAATCAATTTTCTTAAAAGAAATAAGTAATCTCTACAATAATTTCAAAAAAGGTATTTCTCAACCACAACTAGATGCAATTGTGCACCCTGTTTGGCAAAAAACATTATCAACCCTTGGTGAGTTGATAACGAATGGAATTCCTGATAACTTTTTGCAGCATCAAATTTGTAAGGATATGTTTGTTAGAACCGGTTGGGAAAAACAGCAGGATATTGAGTTAAATTTCATAAAGTCTTGTGACCATAAAATCTTAAATCTTGTTACTTCATTAAAAGAATCTCCAATTGGAGGAATCAAGCATGACTGTAAAGAAATGGATATTTCAGTAAACACTTTGGGGATGCTTTGGTACTATGCAAATATCTCTAACAAACTGATTAGTACACCTAAAACAGTTGTTGAATTTGGCGGAGGTTTTGGTTCATTAGCCAGGATTTTCAAACTTTTCAATTCTCCTGAACTTACATATGTTATTATTGATTTACCTGAGATGCTCATGCTTCAATACTATTATTTAGCAATGAATCTAGGCCTGAAAAGTGTTAATCTTGTCAGGGATGAATCAAGCAAAATAGTCCCGGGATGCATAAATCTGGTTTCAGTATTTCAGAGTGAACGCATTAATATAAAAGCCGATTTATTTATCTCCACATTTGCGCTTTCCGAAACATCAAGCTTTACGCAAAAACTGATTTGTGAGGAAAAGAAATTCTTTAATGCTGATTATGTTTATATAACAGGTCAAGAAGTTCAAGAAAGACAGGAATTAAGTTGGAATACCCCTCACACTATTGTTAACTCTGTAAATAGTTTATTCAAGTCAGTAGAAAAAAATCCCTTTCATATCGGAAGCAATTATGAGTTGCTTGGAGGTAAAATCATAAATACTCAGACTCATCGCGAAACCATAACCCTAATATTTAGTAAAGACCGCGCTTTACAGCTTAATGCAACTATAGAATCATTACTGTTCTCATGCACTGATATTTATAATACCAGGATAGTTGTTTTGTTCAAAGCAACATCAGCTAAACATCGAGGGCAGTACGAAATTCTCTCAGATCAATATCCAAATATTTCATTCATTGAAGAATTAGATTTCCGTGCACAAGTCAAGGAATTGATTAGCCACTACATCTTTGTGTTGTTTTTGGTTGACGATAATATATTTGTAAAAAACTTTGAACTCTTAACTGCATGTGAACTACTGAAGCAAGCAAATAATGTTTTGGGAGTATCATTGCGTTTAGGAATAAACACGGACTACAATTACATGGCGGATAAACCTCAACCTCTGCCGGAATTTGGAGAGGTAACAGAAGAGTTATTAATATTTGAGTGGACAAAATCTCAGTTAGATTTTAACTATCCACTTGAAGTTTCAAGTTCAATATATAGGAGCTATGATGTATCGGCATTGATAGAAAAAAGTACATTCAATAACCCTAATTCTCTCGAGGATGCATTACACAATTCCAGAAAACAATTCACCGTTTCTAAACCGTTACTTTTATGTTATAAGCAGTCCGTTACTTTTTGCAATCCTGTTAATATTGTTCAGACTTATTCCACAGTAAACCGGAATAGCCGTCAAATTGAATATTCTGCGGAAAATTTATCATTTATGTTTGACAAAAAAAGATTCATTGACATTCGGAAATATAACGGGTTTGTTCCAAATGCGGCGCATGTACAAGTAGATTTATTCTTTAAGAATCCGGTAACATCAACCAATCCGTTGGTTTCTGTTATTATACCTTGTTATAATCAAGCACATTTTTTAACCGAAGCAGTTGAAAGTATTATTAATCAAACCTATACAAATTGGGAAATAGTAATTGTAAATGATGGCAGTCCTGATAATATAGAAGAAATTGCAAATTTACTGATTGAAAAATATAGTGGTAAAAGCATTCGATTGTTTTCTAAGAATAATGGCGGACTCTCAGAAGCAAGAAATTATGGCATTCAGCAAGCTATTGGTGAATGGATATTACCACTAGATTGCGATGATTATTTTCATACAGAATTTCTTAGTAATGCAATTGAATTGATTCATAGTAATCCCAACCTCAATCTTATCTTTAGTAATATGCAGGAATTCGGATTAACCGAAAGTGAATGGCTACCCGAAGAATATTCTGTTCCAACTTTATTAAGATTTAATACCTTCCCCTATGCTTCGCTTTATAAAAAAACTTTATGGACGACCTCTAATGGATACTATCAAGGCATTCCATGGTGCGGAGAAGACTGGAACTTTTGGATTGAAATATCAAAGTTTAATATTCAACCCGGACGCATAGTTAATAAAATGTTTTATTATCGAA
>CAIWTC010000254.1 GCA_903915485.1 uncultured Ignavibacteriales bacterium
CCGTTTGACCCGCAACTAAACAAAACATTGTTTTGGGTTTTAATTAATCTTGACAGAGAGTTGTAATTATTCTCTTGTTTAATTTCCCATTTATCTCCACCGTCTGTTGTGGAGAGAATCTCTCCTTTGCTGCTAACAGTAAAACCGTTTGCAGCATCAACAAATAAAATAGATGATAGTCCTGAGGAGATAGGAGTTTCTTTCATTACCCAATCTATGCCGCCATTGCTCGTCTTAAAAACTTTGCCACCGGCGCCGCAAATATACCCATGTTTGCTGTCGATGAAGCAAATCTCTTTTAGGTAGTTATCGATAGGCAATTGAGAAAGCGACCAATTGTTTCCGCTATCTTCTGTTTTCATCAGTGTGCCTTCTTTCCCGACAATAAATCCTTTTTGGTTATCTGGGAAACTTATGCTGAAGAATAAACGGTCTGTACCTGTGTTAATTCTAACCCAACTTATTCCTTTATCTAAAGTTCTCAAGAGTAGGCCCTTGGAACCGACTGCAAAACCTTTGCCGCTACCATCAGTAAGAAATGAAATTTTAAGAATTGACTCTGAAACATTTGTTAACACAGGAGTCCATGTGGTCCCACCGTCATTCGTATAAAATATTTTTCCTTTTTCGCCCGCTGTTAAACCATTTTGAGCAGAGAAGAAAAAGATATCATTCAGGGCAATGGAATCAGGGAAGGGAAGCGTTTTCCAAGTTTCACCCGCATCACTTGTTGAAAGTACAGATCCGGCGTCTCCGCAAGCAAACCCGAAATTATTGTCAACGAAGTAAATTGAATTTAGGTTTTGAATACAGTTAGTATTTAATTTTGTCCATTTGACAGAAAGTTGAAGGTTCGCACCACTGTTCATGCCTGCCGTTGTATCAATAGTGTTTGAACTAGGTTTGCGGAATTTCTCAACAACATCTTTTATCTGATTAAAAAAGAAATACGCGAGGGCTATGAATGCAATGAGAGTGAATGCTGTCATGAAAGTAACGCGCATTTTATAAGAACGATTCTCTTTAAGTTTGTCGTTAACAACTTTTCTGGAAGGAAGATTCTTATCGATTTTACCAATAAGATGATTAATGTCTGAAATGAACTCTTCGCAAGTAGGATATCTTTTTGCTTGAGTTTTTTCAAGCGACTTAGCAACAATCTTGTCAATTTCGGGCGGTACAGAATCTAAAGCGACTGAAACTCTGCCGGGATTCTTTTTGAGGTGCGCCTCCATGATTTCATACTCAGTCCCAAAATCAAAAGGAGTTTTCCCGACAAGCATTTCATAAAATGTTACGCCGATTGAATAGATATCGCTTTGTCTTGTGGGTTCATCGGCGCGGATTTGTTCGGGACTCATGTATAAGATTGTCCCTATTTTTGTTCCGGTCTTAGTAATGCCTTTGTCAAACATTGATTTCGAGATACCGAAATCCATTATCTTTATGATGCCATCTTTGTTGATAATAATATTTGAAGGTTTTATATCACGATGAATGAAGCCCTTTGTATGTGCATATCCCACTCCTTCAAGAATTTGTTTTGTAAGTTTCAATGCTTCCAGATGTTCAAGTCTTTTTTTGCGGTAAATTAACTTCTCTAAAGTTTCGCCTTCAACATATTCCATAACTATACCAAGCACGCCATTCTCATCGGTGAAACCGTATACCGGGACAATATTCGGATGATTAAGTTTTGCCTGATTTCTGGCTTCTCTTTTGAACCGTTCAATGAACTGAGGATTGCTGGCAGACTGAGCGCTTAATATCTTGAGGGCAACAAACCTTTCAAGCTTCATATCAAGTGCTTTATATACCACTCCCATTCCGCCCTCGCCGAGTACGGAAATTATTTTATAGTTCTCAATTACTGATCCGACCATATTGGCTGTACCCTAATTACTTAATTGATTGTTAATTATGATATATGTGTAGTTGTCAGGAGCACCTCTGCTCTCTATCTTTTCAGAGAGAGTGTGGGAAAGGTTCTCTAAATCATTTTCTTTCAGGATATCGGCTACTTCGCTTTTTTTAAAAACATTACTTACCCCGTCGCTGCACAATAGAAACTTCCATTTTTTTAGTTTGTCCAGAACAATAGTTCCGCTGTCAACTTCAAGCGATAGTTTGTCTCCTAATGCCCGCATAATTATGTTTTTCTGAGGGTGATTGTCGGCTTCCTTTTGGGTTATGTGCCCGTTATCTAAAAGTTTCTGTACGAAAGAATGGTCTTTAGTAACTTGCTCAAGTTTAGACTCTAAAAGCAGATAAATTCTTGAATCGCCTACATGCCCGAAATATGCATTATGCTTATCAATAAATAAAACTTCTGCGGTGGTTGCCATTCCTTTATGCTCGGATTTTTTTGAGGCTTCAGTGATAATTTTTCTATTTGCAGACATAATTGCAGAAGCGATTCTTTGCTCATATCCTTCATGGGTATTGTTGATAAAATAGGAGTGGATGGTCTCCACGGCTAGTTTAGATGCTTCTTCCCCTGCGTTGTTACCGCCAAGTCCGTCGCATACTATTCCTAGCAACCCATCTTCTATTTCAAATACATCAACAAAGTCTTCATTGGATGATCTTTTTAATCCAACCCTTGAAGAATAAATATAGCTTAATTTCATAACGCTCTTATTGTGATTGAAAGTTCGTAACTTTTAGTACATAAATGTAAGAAAAAAAAATCTTTTTTTAAGGAATTAAGTTGAAATTGTGCGGGCGGACATAACTTATTTTTGTGTGATATGGAGCATAGTTCAATGTAAAGTGGCGAAAAATAAAGATGGGAAATTGATGGCTGATTATCAATTTCCCAATAAACATATTTTGCCCTTGCAGGCATTTATTTTAGTAAGTTTGTATATCCACGGACATTACTCCGCCGTCAATGGAGATAAAGTATTTTTTCTCAGCTTTGAAATAGTTATCCGTTTGATAAGTGTCATCATCTACATGCTTTATCCCGTTGATATTAGTTGACGAAAATGCTGTAGAAGTAACTATTCTCACTGCTGCATCTTTGGGAATCATCAATTTGAATGATGATGCGCCTGATTCAATCTCTATCTTTGATTCTTCCTTTGCAGGTGCGCCTAGTTTCAAGAACGTCGATGCCGCACCGCAATCAATGCGTAGTTTGTCTACTTTCAGTTCTGATAAATCTAAATTGTTAGATGATGCGCCCGTGCTGAAGTGAATATCATAATTAGGATTAGGATTAAGTCCAATTTTCAACCCATGAACCAAATCATCTTTAGAGGTTATGTGTATGTCTTCTGACTCGGAAGAAATTGCTAGCTTCATTTCTTCTCCGCTAATAGATTCTCTGCAGGAAAATGCTCCTATTGAATCCTGTGCGGTGACTTGATATTGCAGCGAATCAATCTTAAGGACAGTAAAACTTCCTGCACCGCCTTCAATATTCAGTATTACCCGCTTAATGTTGGCGTTAAAATTCGAAGATTTATCTGTTCCTGAGTATTTGTGACTCTTCGAATTGTTCCCATGGAAGTGGGTTGATATTGAAGTAACTGAAGAAAATATACACAAAGCGGCAATAAGTCCTGCACCTCCAAATAGCGCAAATTTCGCTCTAACATCATTTATCAGAAACGCACCTCCGAATAAAACGAATATAAGTGGCCAAGTTTTATATAAATCCGGGTGAACAAAATTTGTCCCAAATAATGATTTTAGCAGGAATAAAATTCCCAGCGTGAGGAATAAGAATCCCCAAAAAAGTTTTCCCGGTTTCATTTTGTTCGTCCTTTACTATTAGAAATTATAAACCATATACCTGTCAAAATAAGCAACATTGGAAAAATGTCCAAGCCATGAAAGAAAGGAATTACCTCTCTGAAGAATAACATAGCTCCAAAAACTACAAGCAGAACTCCTAAAATCTTTTTGGCAGAATCTTTTCTGTTAAGAATATCATCGACTGATTCTGTTGTTGTTGGGTCACTGGATACTTCCGCGTTTTCCACTACAGGTTTTACTTCAAATGGGAATGGCTCTTTTGGAATCACTATCAGTCCGATAATGTATACTAAAAAGGCAGCTCCACCCGCGAATAAAAATAGTACGAATAGCAACCTGACTATCACAGGGTCGATGTCAAAATATTCTGCGATGCCCCCGGCAACTCCGCCGAGCATCTTGTTGTTTCTGCTTTTATATAATCTACGATTCATTGTTGTACCTAACTTGTTAATTAATTCTGTTACAAATATAAAGTCTATAGTTCCGGTAATACAGAATATAGGATGAACGGTGAATTTTTATATTTTTTTGGTTATTATCAAGTAAGAAATTATTTTGCCGGAAGGATTTCTGCATAAATTTCTCAATTTCATGGAAAATCTATTTTACAACTAAGTAAAATTTGTTACTTTAAGATACAAATTTTCCGTATACACAGAATAGGGCTGCGGGATATTGTATTAATCATTGAGAGCATAAAATAAAAACAAGGATTGGGTATGACTTCAAAAGAATTATTAACACTTCTTCAGGATGAAGGGGAGACTTTGCTGGGGTCTTTTCAGCAAAGTATCGGCACGCTTTCTCGTGAGCAAATTAATTGGAGACTGGATATGAGATACTGGTCAATTGCAGAATGTCTCGACCATCTAAATGTTGTCAATAAACTATATTTCCCAATTGTTGAGAGAGCTATTTTTTCATGTAAGGATAAGCCGGAGTTCCGCGATAATGATGAAACTTATATGCACACGCTTACAGGGAACATGATGATTAAAATGGTGAAGCCGGAAAATAGAAAAAGAACGAAGGCGCCACGCTTATTTTTGCCGACATCATCTGTTTATGAAGTTTCAATTCTGAGCACTTTCCAGGCGCAGCATAAAGTCCTTCTTACATATATAGAGGCTGCGATGGGACTCAATATTGCTCTCGTTAAGGTTTATTCACCTGTTAATAAAATATTCAAATTTAACCTTGGCGATGCACTTGCAAATATAGTTCATCATGACAGAAGACACTTTGAACAAATTTTTAAGACTCAAGAGCATCCGTCATTTCCTTTAGCACCAAGAAGATAAATTAGTTGTGAATTCGAAGTTACTTATAAATACGGCATTGTTTGGGGTTGTTTTCGGCGCATTGAATTCTTTTGGGATTATCAGCGAAAACTATGAGTGGATATTTTGGTTTGGATTTTTGATTTTTTGTGCATTCATGCTGAAAAGAAAATTGAAGAAAGATTTTCTTATCCAGGGTATTGTTATGGGCTTTGTGTTCTCAGTTTTGGTGTATGTTACTCAGTCGCTGTTAATCGAAAATTACTGTATTGTTCATCCGGACTATGTGAAGCAGGTACGAGAGTTATCAAGTACAATTTCGATATCCGGATATATGATGTTCTCGGGGCTGATTATCTCGGCAATATATGCAGTTGCGGCAGGGGCATTCAGTCTGGGACTAGTTAAATTTTCGAAACGGAATTAAGCTTTTCGATTAAGTCTTCCATTGCTTTTGCTCTATGGCTTATTTTATTTTTGACTTCTTCTCCAAGTTCGGCCATAGTTAAAGTATAACCATTCGGAAGGAACACTGGGTCGTATCCGAATCCATGAGTACCTTTTGGTTCAGAAAGAATAGTTCCGAACACTTTCCCCGAAGATATTATAGTAATTTCACCATCGACATAAATGGCAGAACAATGAAAGTGTGCTTTCACAGGTCTTGAAGCAGATTGAATATCATTAAGCAATTTTATGATATTAAGTGAATCAGTTGCTCCTTGACC
>CAIWTC010000255.1 GCA_903915485.1 uncultured Ignavibacteriales bacterium
GCGAATGACCGTGTCTCAGACTTAAATGTTTTTTGGATGGCATCAGATCCGGCAACTGAAAACTTGTTCACGCGAAACGGAAAGTTTTCTTCATACGATAACCTAAATTTATATTATGCAGGAATCGGCGGGCATGATAATGAAACAACGCGCTTCAGAAAGTATTTCAGCAATGGCGATAAGCCTGTTATAACTGAATACTTAGACAAAGCTCACCTACTTGATGGGAATAAACCATACTCAATTAAAATCTTGACAGATAACGGGACTATTCTTTTTTATGTAAATGATGTCCTTTATTTTAATTACAAAGATGACAAACCATATACCGAAGGTTATTTCGGATTCAGAACGACTAGAAGTCATCAGCGGTTTGACAAATTCAAAATATTCAGCAGAAAATGAAATCAATAAAATTAGTAATTCTTAGCATACTTTTATGTACTCTAGCTTCATTCCCTAAAGCAAGCGGGAATGGATTAATGGGTGAGATAACATTAATTGGTATGGCAAAGTCTGATTCCGTTGCGCTTGATAACAAATACTTCAGAGTTATGCAAAATAGTGCTGCATGTACTGAAGCAAATACACCTGGTTTCGGTAGCAGGGTTATAGTCGCTTTGGCTGATATATCGTTTAATAGTAGTAACGGAGTGAAAAATCTTAAGCGTGGAGCGATTGCGGTATTTCAAGCAAGTGGGTCTTATGATTTGCCAAAAGGCGAATACTTCGAAGTAGCATTCAAGCTAAATCACCCACCATTAAAGTCACCGGAAGAATGGCTTGAGCCATTAAAGAATACTATTATTTTTGAAGATGAACAGTTTAGAATATTCGAAGAAAAACTCGCTCCTGGGGATGACCGGGAACTTCATAGTCATGCGCAACGATTAGTTGTCAGATTGAATGATGTGCAACTTACTGACCCAAGATTTCATGAAACAGCGAAATCAAGTTCAAGCGGAAGACAAGTTCCGAATACTGTTAAATTTGCTGAGCCGGTAGTTCATGTTGTTAGAAATCTTAGTAAGGACACTCAATTGTTTAATATCGTAATAGAATTTAAGGTTCAACATTAACACACACGGTTATGTTGCCTGTGGTATTAATGATAGTGATAAGATGAAAAATATTTTTATAATAGCTTGGTTAATGCTTTGTTTCCCTTTAGTAAATAGTACAAAGGCGGAGACAATTACTGTTGCTAATGCAGCGCAGTTTTTAGAAGCAGTCAACAAGTTAAAGGCGGGTGACTCGCTAGAAGTTCTTGACGGCAAATATGATTTAAAGACAAATGCAGTAATTACTTCTACGGGGACTGAACAAAAGCCTGTTGTTATTCGCGCAAAAAATCCGGGAGGAGTTGTATTTGTTAACAAGTCTTACTTGACATTAAGGTTTGTTTCATATGTGACTATTGAAGGATTCATCTTCCGCAGTAAAAATGGCGCTGCGGTAACATTTGAGAGCTGTACTCATTGCAGAGTTACAAAGAGTGAATTCAAGTTAATTGATACTGAAGAAAACCGGTGGGTATATATTACCGAGGCAGAGTCAGCAACGGAGCCAATCAGCGGGTATAACAGAATTGACCATAATAAGTTTGAGGACAAAAGTGAAAAGGGGAATATGATAACTACTGATGGTTTTCATAAAAAATCCCCGCAGATTTCTCAGCATGATTTAATTGACCATAACTATTTCCGTAATGTTGGTCCGCGAATAGAAAACGGGATGGAAACTATTAGATTGGGACAAGGTACATTGACGGGCAGCAGCGGATTCACCACAATAGAATATAATCTTTTTGAGAACTGCGATGGTGATGCTGAAATTATTTCTGTTAAGTGCGATAGTAATTTTATAAGATATAATACATTCCGTAAGTGTCAGGGAGGGGTTTGTCTCCGTCAATCTTCAGGTACAATTATCGAAGGTAATTTCTTTTTAGGTGAGGGGAAGAAGGAGACAGGCGGCGTTCGTGTATACCGCAGCGGCAATTTGATATTTAACAATTATTTTAGTGGTCTGACAGGTTCGGGAAATTTCGGGGCGTTATCATTTACAAATGGTGATCATGAAACTTTTAAGGCGCATGAGGCAATTCACATCCCGCCGTCAGGCAATATTTTCGCATTCAATACTTTAGCATATAACGAGCATAATATTGAGATAGGATATAATCAGAAGGACAAAACTTCGCTGCCCCCCAAGAATAATGTGATTGCAAATAATGTAATAATTGGAAATAAAAATAAAATTATTAACTATTATACAAAACCCGTCAATCAGATATGGGAGGGGAATCTTTTCTATGCTGACGGATTTTCTGTTCTTGGGATAGCACGAGTGTTGCCTGACCAAATAAGGGAGGCAGACCCTCTTTTAAGACAAGAAGACAGTATTTGGAGGATCACAAAAAATAGTCCTGCTGTGAATTCCGCAATGGGAATATATGACTTTGTAAAAACTGACATAAACGGAAATTTACGGGATGAGTTGAAAGATGCCGGTGCGGAAGAGTATTCGTCTAATGGATTAAAGCGGCTACCACTTAAAGCAGCTGACTTCAAATTAAACTCTGAGATGCTTACAAAATCAGGTAAGTAAACATAATTAAGTGATTAGTGTAGCAGTTGAACAGCATATAGTTTCGATGCCGGTTATCTCACCAAGCTATTTCAACTTTTATTCAATAAAAAAGATTTTATAATACAAATGGGACTTTTGTAAAGGTCCGGTTCTGGTTAAACAATAGGAGCAAATATCATGAAAAATATTTTAGTAATTGCGTTGTTCTCGGTTTTCGTTTTTTATTCTTGCCAAAAGGAAGATAACCCAGTTTCTTCTTCAGAATTTAATTGGACGATTCAATCAAGCGGCACAATTAATTCACTATACGGTGTTTCATTCAGTGATGCAAATTCCGGGTTGGCAGTTGGAGACAGCGGCTTGATTCTCAAAACAACGGATGCAGGCAGCACTTGGACAAAACTTGTCAGCGGAACAACTCAGCCTTTGATGGGAATATGTTTTCGTGATAACAATACCTGGACGGCCGTTGGTGCTTTAGGCACAATACTCAACACAACTGACGGAGGCAGCACATGGTTGGCGCAAGTCAGCGGAGTAACCGGCAAATTGAATGCTGTATTTTATTCGAATGATACTTCGGGCATTGCAATTGGAGATGCCGGTACTATTCTCAAAACTACCAATGGCGGAATTTCATGGGTGAAACAAATAAGTGGGACGACTAATTCGTTATGCGGTGTTCATTTTTTTGACTTAAATCACGGACGAGTAGTTGGAAACTTAGGAATAATTTTGAAAACTGTGAACGGCGGCAGCAGTTGGTCTCCTGACAGCAGCAAGACAACAGATGGTCTATCGAGTGTTTATTTTTCGGATGGAGCCAACGGAGTTGTGCTTGGCGGTAATCCGGGTGCAAGCACTATCTTAAAAACTATTGATAGCGGAAAAGTCTATTCGAAAAAATTAGTATCTGCAAATAACTACCTCGGTTATTATTTATATGGCGCATCCTTTACGAGTGCTATTAATGGGACTGCAGTTGGGTACAACGGTACTATACTGAAAACAAATGATGGCGGGCTATCGTGGGTAAATCAGCCAATAACTTTATCTGACCTAACAACAAAAAGAATTGGACATCTATTCGGAGTATCTTTCACAGATGCCAATAACGGAACAGCCGTTGGTGCGAATGGTGTAATTTTGAGAATTAAGTATAGTAGTAAATAATATTCGCTTTAACTTTTTAGGATGTAATTAATTATCCATTAGTAATAATATTTCTTAAAGAAGCCTTGACACAATAGTGTTGAGGCTTTTTTAGTTTTAAATAAGAAGGTTATTTATTTTGCTTTTTCCTGACTTAAAAGTCAGGGTTATTGTTATACTCATAAGCAATTGACGCTGATTTAAAAAATTTTCAGAATA
>CAIWTC010000256.1 GCA_903915485.1 uncultured Ignavibacteriales bacterium
ACTTTAAGGACATTATCTAACAATCCTGTTATTTCCCAAATATTTGATGATAGCATTCAAGGTACTTGGCATATTGACTATGCTCAGTGGGCTGATTTAATTCTGATTGCTCCGGCAACAATGAATACAATCGCAAAAATTGCAAATGGTTTCTGTGATAATCCAGTTACCACCATGGCACTATGTAAAAGATCCTCAATGATAATTTGTCCAGCCGCTGATGAGGATATGTACAACAATCCTATTTCACAATTGAATTTTCAAAAACTTATCTCGAACGGAATCTATTTACTGGATGCTGAATCAGGTTTTCTTGCAAGTGGTCTATATGGCGTAGGCAGGCTACCTGAGAATAGCAAAATATTGGATGCATGCGAAACAGTTTTATTAGGACATAGTAAAGACTTGCGCGGAAAGAATATACTTGTAACTGCTGGACCAACCTTTGAGGATATTGACCCTGTTAGGTTTATAGGAAACCGCTCAAGCGGTAAAATGGGTTACAGTATTGCGAAAGCTGCTTTCATGCGTGGTGCGAATGTCAAGATTATTTCAGGAGTAACTCATCAAACCTCCTATTCCGGAATTCCGGTAATCAATGTTAGAAGCGCTCAGGAAATGTTAGAGCAGGTAAAATTACATTTAGCAGAAAATGATATCTTAATTATGGCGTCTGCCGTTGCTGATTATAAACCGGCTAAAACATTAAAACAAAAAATTAAAAAAACTTCAGATGAGATGTCAATCGAACTTATGGCTACTATTGATATTTTGAAGAATGTAGACAAGAAAAACAAATTCATCGTAGGGTTTGCATTAGAAACAGAGAACCATGTTGAAAATGCAGTAATTAAATTAAAGAATAAAAACATTTCAATGATAATATTGAATCCTGCCGAACAAGCGAACGCAGGCTTTGAAGTGGATACCAATTCAATAAAAATTATTGATAACGACTCCGCGATAACAGAAATATCAAATAAGTCGAAATTCCAAATTGCACATACTATTCTAGATGCCATAAAAGAGAAAACTAAAGACATTAAATGAGTAGTGTTATTAATGCCCTGAAATTACAGCAGGATATATTCGGAGATGATTTGTTCTTATCAAATCTTTCCGAATTAAATTCAGAAATTAGAGAAGTTGTTATCCCAAAAACTGAAATTAAAGAAAATATTATAAGCGATAATGATATGAAATTGAAAAGCAAGAAAAGCGAAATTGACAGTTATGAAAAATTGATTTGTAATTGTCAGGAATGCCCTTTGGGGAGCACGAGAAATAAATTTGTTTACGGAGTCGGAGATGCTGAAACAAAAATTATGTTAGTTGGGGAAGGTCCAGGAGCTGATGAGGATGAACAGGGAGAACCTTTTGTCGGTCGGGCAGGCAAACTCCTAAATGACATACTTAAAGCAATTCAAATAGAAAGAAATTCTGTTTATATAGCTAATATTGTAAAGTGCCGCCCTCCGGAAAACCGTAAACCCACTCCTGAAGAAATGTCAAAGTGCATCCCTTACTTGCATAAACAAATTGAAATAATAGCACCAAAGCATATACTGTGTTTAGGCACTACAGCTGCGGAAGGCTTGCTGGGGCTTAAAGGTCTTTTGAAAAATATGCGCCTACAAACATACTCACTTATGAATGCAACAGTTTCTGTGACTTATCATCCTGCTGCATTGCTGAGGAATCCAAATTTCAAAAGAGATTGCTGGGAAGATGTTCAAAAATTTAAAAAACTTATTGACTCGGAAGGGAACTAATAATGAGTGATAATCCGATGGAAAGATCTTTGCGGGTACCTGCTGCACCAGAAATTGAGAAGCTTGTAATTGGTGCTCTACTCATTGACCCTAAGGCTGTTGATAAAGGCGTTAACTCTTTGTCTGAAGAGGCTTTCTATGTAAAGGCACATAGAACAATATTTCTTGCAATAAAGAATTTGTTCACTCAAAATGAATCTGTTGATAATGTAACTATTCTTTCTGAGTTGAACAGAATGGGCAAACTTGAAGAAATTGGTGGAGCAAATTATATTGCAGAACTAACTTCCGAAGTATCAACTGCTGCAAACTTTGAATATCACGCCCGTATTGTCTTAGAGCGCTCAATACTTAGAGAGCTTATAACTATCAGTCATGATATGGCTAGCACAGCCTATGAGGCTAAAGAAGATGCGCTTCAAATTCTTGAGGGTGCAGAGAAAAAGATTTTTGAAATAACCGAACGACACATTAAGAAGACTTATGTTCCGCTTGGTACTGCAGTTAAAGATTTGATGGAGTATTTGGAAAGCATTCATTCAGATGACGCAAAAAAACGAGCCGTACCTACAGGATACTACGATTTGGATGATAAACTTGGCGGTTTCCAAAAATCAGATTTAATTATTCTTGCGGCCAGACCTTCAATGGGTAAAACTGCTTTTGCACTAAATATTGCTACTCAATCAGCAGCGCATGTTCCAGTTGGAGTATTCAGTTTGGAAATGTCCCAGCAACAATTGGTTATGCGTATTCTTTGTGCTGAGGCAGAACTTAATGCATTTCAGGTCAGGACAGGTAAGTTGCCAATGAAAGAATCATCTAAACTTTCATTGAGTGCAGCGAGACTTTATAAATTACCGATACTGATAGATGACTCTCCTGCACAAACTATTTTGGAGATTCGTGCTAAGTCCCGTCGTATGGTTAAGGAACATGGCGTCGGATTAATCATGATTGATTATCTCCAACTTATGCATAGTGCAGACAAGAACGAAAGCAGAGAGCGTGAGATATCCCATATTTCAAGATCATTAAAAGCACTTGCTAAGGAATTGGACATCCCGATTATTGCACTTGCACAGTTAAATCGAGAAGTCGAAAAACGAGTAGATAAACGCCCTCAATTATCAGATTTAAGAGAGTCAGGTTCTATTGAGCAGGATGCGGATGTGGTTATGTTCATTCACCGTCCTGAGTATTATACGCATGGCAAGTCAGAGAATGGTGATACTATCGCTCAAGATAATATGCCTGCGACTGCTGAAATAATAATTTCCAAACATAGAAATGGTCCAACCGGAACTGTTGAGCTACTGTTCATAAGTGAATTTGCTAAATTCGTTAGTATGGATAAAGTTGGTCATGATTACTATGCACAGATTCAACACACTGCTGCTAAACACGAGGATGAACCATTCTGATGAAAATGGTTTTATACTTCATTATCTTCATTAGTTCAATAAGTATCTGCCAAAACGGTAAAACTGACGAGCAGATATTTAATTCAAAAAAGAAGATATTTGCCTCTGACAAGAGCCTTCCCGGTAATGTAATCAGTATTGCGAAATCATTTCTGGGGACCCTTTACACAGCCCATACTCTTGAAAGTAATTCTCCTGAAAACTTAGTAGTAAATTTGCGTGAATTTGATTGCACAACTTTTGTCGAATCGATAATTGCATTAGCTAGAACATATCATACTGATAATCAATTCAGTACCTTTAAGAACGAATTGCGGAAAATCAGATACCGTGATGGCATGTTGAATGGGTATATGTCAAGACTGCATTACTTTTCAGAGTGGATTTTGAATAATGAAAAAAGGGGAATCGTTGCTCAACTAAAAATGAATTCTATTGAACATAACTCAAAGTTTAATATGAATTTTATGTCTGAGCACGCATCCTTTTACCCGAAATTATCAGATAGCTCGGGTTATGTTGCGATTATTAAGTCTATCGAAGAATCTATTTCTAACAATAACTTATCATATTTACTTTCTAAAGATATTCACAAGATTAATGAAATTGCTAAGCACGGTGATATCATCGCATTTGTTACGAGCACTAAGGGGTTGGATTATTCTCATGTTGGATTTCTTACCAAAGAAAAAGACGGGGAATTTCATTTGCTACATGCTCCTGATAAAGGTCTGACTGTACAAGTATCAAAACAACCCATCATGGATTATATAAAAAGCAAAAAATCTATTCTTGGGGTAAAAATAATTAGACTAGTTGAATAATTAAATATTTTTTTAGAAATTAAGTTCAGTAAATCAATAATATTGGAAAAACGAATAATATGAGAACCGCATTAGTTACAGCTTCCAGCAAAGGAATAGGTTTTGCAATTTCAGAAAAGCTTTTGGCCGAAGGTTATAAAGTAATAATCTCCTCTTCAAATGAAGCAAACTTAGCAATAGCAAGTGATAAACTTCGTGTAAAAGGATATGATAACTTTGAATCGATTATATGCAATCTGCGTGATGAAAAGTCCGTTGCTTATCTTATTCATGAATTAAACAAAAGAACAAACGGAATTGATATTTTAGTTAACAACTGTGGTGGCCCTGTGGCCGGTTATTTCCCTGACTTAAAAATGTCGGATTGGGATCAGGCACATCAGGAAATATTAAAGTCCGCTTTGGTTTTGATGCGTGGTTTCCTTCCCGGAATGAAATCTAATAAGTGGGGAAGGATAGTTAACATTACTTCCGCAAGCGTTAAGCAATATATTGAAAATTTGATATTATCAACTGCTTACCGGACAGCATTAGTTTCAGCATCTAAAGTATTAAGTATACAATACGCAGCAGATAACATAACATTTAATAATATTGCACCGGGTTATACGCGAACAGAACGAATAACCGAGTTGATTGAATTCCGTGCTAAAAAACAAGGTGTATCTTTCGAGACCGCATTAAGCGAACTCACTGAAAATACGCCAATGAAAAGATTAGCTGAGCCTGAAGAAATTGCCCATTTGGTAAATTTCATAATTTCAGAAGAAGCCGGTTATATAACCGGAAATACAATTACAGTAGATGGTGGCCTAACTAAGAGTATATATTAAGGTGGTGGGATGTTAACTTATTTTGCTTCGCCAGAGCGTTCAACAGAAAATGAAGTTTTAGAGTTGAATAAAAAATTCTCCGGTTTTATGGAGAAGTGTTTTATCTTAAATTCAATTCCAAATATCGTGCTAATCTTGAATGGCAATAGACAAATCGTTTATTCTAACAAGGCGCTTCTAAACTATGCAAATGTTGATAAAATTGACGGGATACTAGGGCTTAGACCCGGTGAATTATTAAATTGCGTGCATGCGAACGATACTGAAGGGGGCTGTGGTACTTCTAAAAACTGTATGGTCTGTGGTGCGGCAAATGCGATCCTGATTGGTTTATCAGGTAAAGAAATAACCGAAGAATGCAGAATACTTACGAATAATAACGAGGCGCTTGATTACTCAGTTCATGGATTCCCAATAGATTTTGAAGGGGAACGCCTAGTTGTCATTTCTGTTACTGATATCAGTAGCGAGAAGAGAAAAAACAGTTTAGAGAGAATATTTTTTCATGACATTCTAAATACTGCTGGGGGAATAAGAGGTTTTACTGAACTAATTCAAAGTTGTTCGGCGGAAGAGACCGAAGAACTTCAGAAAGAGTTGGTAAGTCTGTCGAATCATTTGGTAGAAGAAATTCTTGCACAAAGGGATTTGCTCCTTGCCGAGTCTAATGAACTGAGAATTGAATTACAGGAAGTTGAAGCTATAAAAGTAATTAATGATGCCATTCAGCTATATAGTAAACAGAATATTGCCTTAAATAAAAGACTGGTCATTGATCCTGCAACAAGAAATGCTGAACTATTATCTGAAACAAGGCTACTTAGAAGAATACTAGGAAACATGATAAAGAACGCTTTAGAAGCTAGTTCTTCATCTGAGACTATTACTGTAACGGGACGAAAGAAGTTTAACTATTATGTTTTTAGTGTTCACAATTCTAAATTCATTCCTGTGTTATATCAACTTCAAATTTTTCAAAGATCTTTTTCCTCTAAAGGTGTTGGTAGAGGTTTAGGTACTTACAGTATAAAATTGTTAACTGAGAAATACTTATATGGAAGAGCAGGTTTTGTTTCTGTTGAAGGTGCCGGAACAACATTTTATGCTATTATACCTATTAAATAATATTTTAAATTAATTACTATAACGAATAAATGAATAAAATAATTGAATCGAAGTTTTTGGCAAAAGATGTCAAAAGATTTGTAATTGAAGCTCCTAAAATAGCTGCTAAAAGAAAGCCGGGACAATTCGTTATTGTCCGTTCTAATTCAAAAGGTGAAAGAATTCCGCTTACAATAGCTGATTCTGATTTAGAGAAAGGAACAATTACTATTATTGTTCAGGGAATCGGTAAGTCAACGAAAGAAATTAATTCTTTTAATAGTGGTGACTTTTTCCACGATGTAGTCGGTCCTTTGGGACAGCCTTCTCATCTGGAGAATTTTGGAACTGCAGTCAGTATTGGTGGCGGTGTTGGTGCTGCAATTGCGTACCCCACTGCCGTTGGTCTTAAGCAAGCAGGAAACCATACAATATCAATTGTTGGCGCGCGCACTAAAGATTTAGTTATCCTTGAAGAAGAAATGCGGGCCAATGTTGATGAAGTATATATCACTACAGATGATGGTTCTTATGGATTTCATGGCTTTGTGACTCAGCAGTTGCAAAAACTAATTGATGATGGGAGGAAAATTGATTTTGTTCTTGCAATTGGTCCAATACCCATGATGCGGGCTATTGCTGAAACTACAAGACCTTATAATATTAAGACCGTTGTAAGTCTTAACCCAATAATGGTTGATGGAACAGGAATGTGCGGTGGTTGTCGTGCTACAGTTGATAATAAAACCGTTTTTGTGTGTGTTGATGGCCCTGAATTTGATGCGCATAAAGTTGATTTTGATTTATTAATTAAAAGAAATAAAACATATACACAAAGCGAAAAGACTGCTGTTGAACATTTTCATCAGTGTCATTATGATAAAGTATTTGATTTGGCTATAAGTGAAAACAAATCGTAACAAAGATTTTAGGATATTAAATGCAAACTCCCTTATCAAAAAAAGATAGAATGAAAATCCCCAGGCAACCAATGCCTGAACAAGACCCTGATGTCAGGAACAAAAATTTTCTCGAAGTAAACCTTGGATATACTGAAGAGTTAGCTGTGCTTGAAGCGCAGAGATGCCTTCAGTGTCCTAAACCTTTCTGCGTTGATGGTTGTCCTGTCGGTGTACAAATAAAGGATTTCATTTCTCTTGTTGCAGAAGGAAAGATAGCCGAAGCAGCAGCAAAAATTAAAGAGGATAATGTTCTACCCGCAGTCTGTGGTCGTGTTTGTCCGCAGGAAGAACAGTGTGAGATTAAATGCGTTGTCGGAAATAAAAATGAGCCGGTAGCAATCGGCAGATTAGAACGCTTCGTAGCTGATTATGAAAGAGAAAAACTTGGCATGCGATTGCCTGTCTGCAAACCAAAAACAGGTAAAAAAGTTGCTATAGTCGGCAGTGGTCCTGCGGGACTAAGCTGCGCAGCAGACTGTATTCAGGCGGGACATGGAGTTACCGTTTTTGAGGCACTTCACGAAATCGGAGGAGTACTGCTATACGGTATTCCTGAATTTCGTCTTCCAAAGGATATTGTAAAAGTTGAAGTTCAGGCTCTTGAAGAACTTGGCGTTGAATTTAGGACTAATGCCGTCATTGGTTTTACGGATTCTATTGATGAGCTTTTAACAGTTGAAGGTTATGATGCAGTGTTTATTGCTGTTGGTGCCGGGCTGCCATATTTCATGAATATCCCGGGTGAGAACTTAAATGGAGTATATTCTGCAAACGAATTTCTTACCAGAGTTAACTTAATGAAAGCGTATGATTTCCCAAATCATGACACACCGGTGTTTGATTGTAAGGGAAAATCAGTTGCGATATTCGGCGGAGGCAATACTGCGATGGATGCAGTCAGAACTTCTAAAAGATTGGGCGCAAAAAATGCATATATAGTTTACCGTCGATCTGAAATTGAAATGCCTGCGAGAGCAGAAGAAGTGCATCATGCAAAACAGGAAGGAATTGAATTCCAACTTCTAACCAACCCTATTGAATTTGTTGGGACTGAAGAAGGTTGGCTCACCGGAGTTAAACTGCTTAAGATGGAATTGGGTGAACCTGACGCTTCGGGCAGAAGGAAACCAATCCCAATAAAAGATTCTGAATTTATTTTGCCTATAGATATGGCTGTAATTGCAATCGGCAATGGAAGCAACCCAATAATTCAAAAAACCACCCCCGGACTTGAATTCAATAAATGGGGCAATATTGTGGTTAATTCAGAGACCATGCTTACTTCCAGAGAAGGAGTATTTGCAGGAGGCGACATTGTGACCGGCGGAGCAACCGTTATTTTGGCAATGGGCGCAGGTAGAAAAGCTGCTAAAGCTATTAATGAATATTTATTTAATAAAGAATAGTTGAGTTAATCCTGAGAACTATCATAAGTTTAATCCGCGTGTTTTTGATTGGGGCGTTTACTCTGATTATGAGTCTTGTGGCATTATTTATTAATCTTATTGACAGGTCTTTTGGTTTATATTTTTGGCTGTCGAGAAAATTTGCCAGGGGAAGTTTGTTTATAGCAGGTGCCAAATTAAATATCACCGGTGTCGAGAATATTGAAAAAGGGAAAGTGTATGTCTATGTATCGAACCACAGCAGCATGTTTGATATTCCAGTTATTATGGGAACAGTCCCAAATAAAGCATCGATTGTTTTTAAGAAAGAGCTTTCAAGAATTCCCGTTTTTGGATGGCAGTTGGTAACAGGTCCTTATATAATGATTGATAGAACTCATCCTGAAAAAGCTATGCGTAGCATAGAAAAAGGGAAGAAAATGATGGAAGAAAAGAGAATATCAGTTATCCTGTTCGCTGAAGGTACTAGAAGCAAAACAGATGAGGTTCAACCATTCAAGAGAGGTGCATTTTATTTGGCCTCCAAGGTTAAATTCCCCATTATCCCGGTTTCGATTAGCGGTGCATCATCACTTCTTCCAAAAGGCAGTCTAGCGCTCCAGAAGGGCACTATCAATATTCATTTTGGAGAAGCAATTGATACCTCACATTTACATTCAAAAAAAGATGAAATTGAGTTAATGGAAATAGTAAGAAATACTGTAATTAAAAATATGGTGAAGAAATGAGTGTAACTCTTAAAGACACAAAATATATAGCAGAACTTTCAAGGCTGAATTTTTCTGAGCCTGAACTTAATAAAATGACTGATGATTTAAACGAAATTCTGACCTATATGGGAAAACTTAATGAGTTAGACACCTCAAAAGTTGAACCGCTTTCTCATCCTGTTGAAATAACGGATGCTTTCCGTGATGATATTCCTGTTGAGTCAGTCTCAACAAAAGATGGACTTTCAAACTCACCCTCCAAAGATGAGAATTTCTTCAGTGTACCTAAAGTTATAGCTCAGTAATCATATGGTAGTTGGAATTATTCCTGCCCGTTATTCTTCAACAAGATTTCCAGGTAAACCGCTATGTGATATTGCGGGGAAGCCGATGATTTACCATACATATTTCAGTGCGAAAAAATCCAATTTGGTTGATAGATTGATTGTCGCAACTGATGATTATAGAATTGTTGAAAAATGTGTGCAGTTCGGGATGGAATATGTGCTGACTCCTGATAATATTCAAACAGGTTCAGACAGAATTGCCTTTGTTGCAAAAGAAATTGTCGGGGCAAAAATAATTGTAAACATTCAGGGGGATGAACCTTTTATCCCTTCTCAAATGATTGATGAAGCCATTGAACCTCTAATCTATGATTCAAAAATTGAAGTATCAACTTTGATAAAAAAGATAACAGATGTTGAAGATATAAAATCTGCTTCAGTCGTAAAGGTTGTTTTTGACCAGCATAATTTTGCCTTATATTTTTCTCGTTCACCAATTCCTTTTGTGCGGGATTCTACTTCATTCAATGAATCGCTAAAATTAAATTGTTACTATAAGCATATAGGCCTTTATGTTTTTAGAACAGATGCATTATTCAAATTTACCCGATTGCCGCAAACTGATTTAGAGAGGTTTGAAAAATTAGAGCAACTTCGGATGCTTGAACACGGGATGAAAATTAAAGTCGTTGAAACAGAATTAGATAGTCTTAGCATTGATACTCCGGATGACCTGAAAAAAGCATTGATTCATTATAGTTCAATCCTTTCATAATTATAGAGTATTCGGAACTAATATGGATTCATGTATATTTTGTAGTATAATAAAGAAAGAGATTTATGCTGAAATACTGTTTGAAGATGATGAAATAATTTCCATCTTAGATATAAATCCTATGAATTACGGCCATGCATTAATAATTCCTAAGGAACATTCTGACGATTTTTTGAGCACTTCAAGTCACTTGATTCCAAATCTATTTTTATCAGCACAAAAAGTTGCTAAGGCTTTGAAGAGTTCATTAAATCCGGATGGGATTAATTTAGTCGCTAATAATGGAGTCTATGCAGGGCAATCAGTATTTCATACGCATATTCATGTAATCCCCAGATACAGAGATGATGGATTTCAATTTAAGTTAGATTTAAAAACGTATAATGACTCAGACTTCCTGCACTTCGCAGATAAAATCAGAAAACAACTGAGTTAATTAACACCCAATATTTATAAAGCAAGCCAAAGGAAATTTAAATGCAAAATAAAATAAGAGTATTAGTAGCAAAGGCAGGATTAGACGGACACGATAGGGGAGCCAAAGTTATTGCAGCAGCTCTCAGAGATGCCGGTATGGAAGTTATTTATACAGGACTAAGACAATCACCGGAAATGATTGTTCAGGCTTCACTTCAGGAAGATGTTGATGTTATTGGGATAAGTATTCTCTCAGGCGCACATCTTACTATTTTTCCTAAAGTAATTGAAAAAATGAAAGAGAAGAATCTAAACGATGTCCTGCTTCTTGGAGGTGGAATAATTCCTGTCGAAGATGTTAAGTTATTAAAAGAAATGGGTGTCGGGGAAATATTTACTCCCGGGTCACCCATTCAAAACATCGTTGATTTTATAAATTCTTGGGTTGAAATGCACCCAAAAAATATCTTGGTGTAAACCTTAGAATTATTTATTTAATTCAGAATACATCACCTCAATTAAATCTTTGTACCGTTCTTCGATTACTTTGCGTTTTAATTTAAGCGTTGGAGTCATTTCACCGGTTTCAAGACTGAATGGTTTATCCAAAAGAGTGAATTTTCTAATTCGTTCATAGTTCGCAAAATTCTTCTGGAATTTCACAAGTTCCTTCTCAATCAGGTCATAGACTTCTTTGGTATCAAGTAGGTCATCAATATTTTTGTATGGGATATTATTCGAATCAGCATATGCCTTAACAGCTTCGAAGTCAGGTACTATCAAAGCGCTCAAGAACATTCTTCTATCACCGATTAAAACGAATTGGTCAATAAATTGGCTTGATAAGAATAAACTTTCAATCGGCGTCGGGGCAATATATTTACCACCGCTGGTTTTGAATAAGTGTTTCTTCCTGTCAGTAATAACTAAAAATCCTTCTGCATCAAAGACACCAATATCTCCTGTATGAAGCCATCCGTCTTTAATAGATTCGTCAGTTTCTTTTTTGTTTTTATAATACCCCTGCATGATATTTGGACCACGCGCCAGAATTTCACCATCATGAGCAATCTTTACTTCAACGCTTGGAAGCGGTCTTCCAACAGTTCCGTACTTATAATTCTCCAATCTGTTTGCAGAGATAACCGGCGATGATTCAGTTAATCCGTACCCTTCAATAATAGTAATTCCTGCAGCTTCAAAAAACATTCCAAGTTCGCGAGGCAATGCTGCGCCTCCTGAAATGAAGAACCTAAGTTTCCCCCCTGTTCTTGAACGGATTTTCTTAAAAACTAATTTGTCAGCTAGTGAATGTTTTAATGAAAGAGAAACTGATGGGACTCCATGACTCTTAATGTCACTGAATTCGGAACCAACATTCATAGCCCAATGAAATATTTTTTGTTTTCGCTCAGACTGGCTATCAATATTTTTCATTATTTTGCTTTGCATTCTCTCAAATAGTCTTGGAACTGCAGTCATAATCGTTGGTTTGATATCAACTAAATCAGAAGCAACTGACTCAATACTCTGTGCATAAGTAACCATGCTTCCTGCTGAGAAAGCGACATAATAACCCGTCATTCTTTCAAATATATGGCACAGTGGCAAAAAAGATAAAAAGCTATCATCCTTAGTTATTGGGAAAACTCTCAAGGCATCCAACACATTGGAAACAATATTCTTGTGTGTAAGCATAACGCCCTTTGGTTCGCCTGTTGTTCCTGATGTATATATTATTGTACAAAGTTCATTTTCGTTGTTGAGTTTTGCATTTTCCCAGAAGAACGATTCACTAAACTGCGAAGAATTATTTCCTAAATTTTGTATAGTTTTGAATGATTTAATAGTTCCATCAGACTCTAAGGCATCTTTTTCATTATATACAATGATGTTTTTGAGATATTTACATTTATCCCGGATTTTCATCACTTTGTTAAGTTGGAATTTATTTGATACAATTACGGCGACTGACTCTGAATTGTTTAATATGAATTCAATGTGGTCTGAAGTTAAAGAAGGGTATATGGGGACATCAACTGCACCTAGTCCTATTATTGCCATATCCGAAAATGCCCACTCGGGGCGGTTCTCAGATATAATAGAAACTTTATCACCCCGTTTAATTCCTAAAGAGGCAAGTCCTCGTGCAAAACTGACAGTTTCATTTTTGAAATTAGTATAACTTATTCCGACCCATTGGTTGTTAGCTTTATATTGTAATAATGGGCGTTCTAAATCTTTACCATATTCCAGCGTAAGGAACATTAGTAATTCAGAGATTGTTTTAAATTCTTTTAATACTGCCATGTTTTCTTTCCAAGGATTATATTTAAGTGTTCAAAGATAATATATTATTAAATTTATGTCTAATAATATTTTAACCGTTAGAAATAGTTCAA
>CAIWTC010000257.1 GCA_903915485.1 uncultured Ignavibacteriales bacterium
AATCGGTGGAGTTGCTGCCGACATAAGTTCAGAAGCAATTGCTAAGACCAAAGATTTTATCAGTCAGTTCGAAGAAAAACTGCTGGAGATGGAATCACTCCTTAACGGCAATAGAATATTTGTTCAGCGTCTTGAAGGTGTTGGTGTTATAACAGGACCTGATGCTCTTGACCTCGGTTTAACAGGCCCAAGTTTAAGAGGAAGCGGTGTTGATTTTGATTTAAGAAGAGCTACACCTTATCTTTTTTATAATGAAATGGATTTTGACATTCCTGTTTTTAATGAGGGAGATTGCCTCGCCAGATATTTTGTCCGTGCTGATGAATGCCGCGAAAGTGCAAAGATAGTTCGTCAGTGTCTTGACAAACTTCCTTTAGGCGAAACCATGCTCAACAGCCCCAAAAAGGTTATGCCTAGAAAAACAGAAATATATTCTAAGATGGAAGAATTGATTCACGACTTCATGCTTGTTAATCAAGGTGTGAATCCTCCTACGGGAGAAATATATTCCGCAGTGGAAAATTCAAAAGGTATTTTAGGTTTCTATATTGCAAGCAAAGGAGAAGGTCAGCCTTGGAGGATGAAAATCCGTTCGCCATCCTTTGCAAATTTACAGGCAGTTCCGCACCTCGTTAAGGGACACTTAATCTCTGATGTAGTTGCTATCGTTGGAAGTCTCGACCCTGTCATGGGTGAAGCAGATAAATAATTATAATAAATAGTTTAGTTTATGGAATTTAAATTTTCAGTTGAAAACCAGGAAAAGATAGAAAGAATAATTCAGAAGTATCCTGAAAAGCAGGCTGCAGTTATGCCGCTTTTGTATTTAGCTCAGGAACAGCATGGATTTATTTCTGTGGAAGCTATGCGTGAAATATCTCAAATACTCGAGATGCCAGAGACGGATGTCTTAGGCGTGGTTACATTTTACTCTATGTTTCATCAGAAAGAAATTGGGAAACATCACATTCAGGTTTGCACAAATGTCTCTTGTATGCTTAGAGGCGGAATGCAGATATTTGATGCTGTTAAGTCTAAGCTTGGAATTAATAATGGTGAAGTTACTTCAGATAAACTTTTCTCTTTGGAGGAGGTGGAGTGCATGGGAAGTTGTGGAACAGCGCCTATGATTGCAGTCAATGAAGATTACTTCGAGAATTTATCAACTGAAAAAGCAATTGAGATTCTCAATTCTTTAAAATGATTTTTGGATTGAAATGGAAAAAATAGTACTACCCGAAATAGAAAATTTACACCTTATTGATACTTATGTTGCAAACGGCGGTTATGATACTGCAAAATCTGCGTTGGCAAAATCATCTGATGAAATTATAGATATAGTAAAAAAATCAGGACTAAGAGGCAGAGGCGGAGCAGCATTTTCAACAGGTCTCAAATGGAGTTTCATTCCTAAAGGTAGCGGCATAACGAAATATCTTTGCATCAATGGTGATGAGAGTGAGCCGGGTTCATTTAAGGATAGACAGGTTTTTGAATTCAACCCTCATCAGTTGATTGAAGGAATTGTTATTACTTGCCATGCTATTCACGCAAAAAAAGCTTACTTATATATAAGAGGTGAATATCATAAGTGGATAAAGCTTATGCAGAAGGCATTGGATGATGCGTATGAAAGAGGTTTTGTCGGCGAAGCAATGAAAGCAAAGTACGGAACTGATTTTTCCTGTGATATTTATATACACAAAGGCGCCGGTGCCTACATATGCGGTGAGGAATCATCTTTGATGAACTCAATCGAAGGCAAGCGCGGATACCCTAGAGTTAAACCTCCTTTTCCCGCACAGGTCGGATTGTGGGGCGCACCTACAATTATTAATAATGTTGAAACAATTGCAAACATTCCTCCTATCATCAAAAAAGGTTGGGAGTGGTTCTCGGCAATCGGTGAACAAAAACATCCCGGTACATTATTATTTGGTGTAAGCGGACATGTAAATAAACCCGGCGTGTATGAACTTCCTTCGGGCACACTATTGACTGATATTATCTATAACTATGCCGGCGGAGTTCCCGGAAACAAAAAAATTAAGTGCGTAATCCCCGGAGGGTCTTCGATGCCTCCACTGCGCGGTGACCAGTTAGAAGGCATCAAAATGGATGCGGAATCGCTCCGTGCTGCAGGTTCAGCAATCGGTACCGGTGGTATCATGGTTATGGATGAAGACACCGACCTGGTTAAAGTATTGGCAAGGCTCTCTAAGTTTTACTATCACGAGAGTTGCGGACAATGCACTCCTTGTCGTGAAGGTACGGGTTGGATGGTAAAGCTTTTGAACAGAATTGTTAGAGGCGAAGGTTCAAAATCTGACATTGATTTGCTGGTCTCAGTTGCAAGTAACATAGAAGGCAACACTGTCTGTGCTCTTGGTGAAGCAGCAGCATGGCCTGTAAGATTCATGATTACAAGATTCAGAGATGAGTTCGAGAAGCAGGTTAGTGATCATGTCAAACTGGAAGTTAAAAACAAAGTTCATTCGATGAGGGCTACTCTTAATCCTCTTGCAAGCGTAGAAAATTAAATTCTAAAATCTTTCCACCTTGGGGAACAGATAAGATTTTGATTAGCCGTTAATAAAAGGGGATAGTGTAAATCGGGCAGGATAATAATGTCCGATGCTGCCAATATCTCCTTGATTCGACCATTCTTACTGAATGTCCCGCCCCCAGAATAAATATCACTAACAATTAAACCATTTTCATGATTATATTGTCTAAAAATAATAAATAAACAAATATTGATGACTGAAACAGCAGCAGATTCCGACCTTGTAAAGTTATTTCTTACAGGAAATCATGCAGCGTTTAATGAACTTGTTTCGCGCTACCAAACCAAAATATACTGGCATGCGCGTAAAATGACAGGGAATCATTTAGATGCTGATGATATCATGCAGGAAGTTCTGCTGGTAATCTATGAAAAATTGCATACTTTTCAGTTCAATTCATCACTATATACATGGATTTATAAGATAACGGCTACACGAAGTCTGAACCATATTCGTAAAGTAAAGTTGAGGAAGTTCTTTTCTCTTGACGGCGAAAATACGATTAATATGGCTAACGAAGAGAATGTTGCGCTTGATTATGAGCGCGGCGAGCAAATGCAGAAATTAGATAAAGTAATGCAAAATTTACCGAATAGGCAGAGAGAAGTATTTATACTTCGTAACTTTGAATTATTGAGTTATGAAGAAATTTCCAAAATAACGGGGAAAAGCACCGGCTCATTAAAAGCCAGTTATTTTCACGCACTTGGAAAAGTAACAAACTGGATGAAAGAAAATGGATAAGAAATTATTTAAATATTTGGATGGCCAACTTGACAGAGAGGAAATCTTTCTCTTTGAAAATGAGTTGAAAAGTTTCCCCAAGCTTTTGGAAGAACAGAAGTTTGCTGAAACAGTTCTGAAGGAAATTCGGGAACTTCAGCCTGTGGCTGACTTAAACGACTATTTAGCCGGAGCAAGAGCGCGTTTTCACTCGAATAACTCAAGTAGGAAAGAAAAGCCTAAGTTTTATGGCTTTGCTTTCGCCGGAAGCGGAATCTTTACGCTAGTCTTTATGATTATGTTTGGGCTTTCCTCAAATCACTTTTTATCAATATTAAATCATGAAGAACAAGTCGCAGAGGTCTCATCAGATTATGAAAATAATTCAATCGGAACTGATGAAGTTAGCTCTCTGGATAATATAGTCGGCGAAGATAAAAACACAACTGAAGCAATTGAAAATAAATATGATGAGTTTGTAGCTATTCAACCCGATAATCTGAACTCAATTATGAATGATTACAATATTTCACCTGATGAATTAATCGCCTCCATGGCACCCGAACAAATAGATTTATTAATTAATAAAAAACTTGGTCAATAGAACGGACTATCATTATGAAAAACAAGTTACTAATTATTTTAGGCATCACTTTAATAACATTTGCAGGAAGTGTTGCATTCGCTCAACCGGGTGAAGGCAGACAGCGCAATATGAAAAAAGTTGAACAGCTCGAGAAAGCAAAACTTATTGATGAACTCGGAATGAATGATGAGCTATCAATCAAATTCTTTAATCGCCGTCGTGAGTTCAAAGAAAAGCAACGCAGCACGATTGAACAAATCGATAAAGTGATAGATGAGATAAAAATATTGATTGAAAGTAAATCAGCAGAGAAAGATTTGGCAAAGGCAAAAAATCTTAATTCTGAAAGAATAAAACTTGAATCGGTGATGCAGAAACAGAGACTTGATTATCTTAACAGTCTGTCTGATCTTCTTTCCCCGCTGCAGATATCAAAATACATTGTATTCGAAAGAGAATTCCGCAAAGAAATTAAAGAAGCCGTTTTTAGACAACGAAAGTAGTAAAAACTTCATTTAATTTTCTCATGGATTTTGAATTTATTGAGAATATCAATAAATTAGTAATCTAAGTTTTGCGGAAGTGGCGGAACTGGTAGACGCGCACGTTTGAGGGGCGTGTGAGGAAACTCGTACGGGTTCAAGTCCCGTCTTCCGCACAAACTATTTATATTTTAGCATACCCTAATCATTATCAACCACAATTATTTAGTACCCATTGTTCATATACATTGAACTCATTTTAATTAAACTCATTTCCAATAGTAATTACATTTTATACTGACTTAAAAGTATGTTCACCATACATAGCTTTGATCGTATTGTTTGTTATAGTCCTGATAATGAAGTGAATGAATCTAGCAGTAGTGTGTGAATGATTTTATAAGTAAAGTGTAAAAGAAGGGAAATAAAAAAGGCTGCAGAGGGAAAAGTTGCAGCCTTTACTTACTATGGTAGTGGTTAAGCTAAATAGTTATTTTACAGGAACTACCACAGGTTTGCATTGTGTTGGCATACCTCTTCTGTGCATCCCTTTTTGAGCGCAGTTAGGACACATTGGACGGCCTTCTTGCATTTTATGTTTTTGGCCTTGGAACATGAATGGATGTTTTGCGGCAATCTCTTTTTGTTCTGCAGTAAATAAAGCATAAACATCCATTTGGTGATTAGCCTTTTTCAATGACATCTTTTTTGTTAATTCCGAAATCTTTTCTTGAACAGCAACGAACCCTTTGCGGTCAATATTGCCTTTTCGTACAATTTCCTTTTTATCCAGCATCGCCTTTTGAAGGTCTGACTTAATGTCTATGACCTCTTTCATGTGATTTGCGCGAAGTGTTTCAATCTTTTCTTTTTGCTCATCTGTTAGCTTTAAAAGATTTGCTGCTTTATTTTTATTCATTCCTCTTCCCTGACCGGGCTGTGCTAAAATAACTCCCGTTGAAAAAGAAAGAAATAATGTGATAGCGATTAAGCTAAATAGATTTCTCATTTAATGACTCCAATATTTATGATTAATTAATGTTCTGCTATTTGGACAAAATGCATTTGAAAAAGGTTTAATGAGTTGTTCACAGAGTTTTTGGTTCTGCTCGAGGAATTATATAAATCAAACAGATGAAATTACAAGGATGAGTTATTTTTGCTTCGGGGATGCGTTTAATCACAAATTGCCCAGCAATGATGAGAAAGCATTAATTTGTGATAAAAGCTATTTGCTTTTTAGAAAATAGATACTATTATTAGCTAATAATATTTGATAATAATATGAAAACTAAGAAGTTTAACGAAGTGCCAATAAAGACAGAATATGAATTAGAGAAGACCATCTCTCTACTCAAAGCAACCATTGAGTCTACTAATGACGGTTTGCTGGTTGTTGATAAAGCCGGAAAAATTCTGCAGTATAATAATAAGTTTGCAAACATGTGGAATATCCCTGCTGATATTCTTGCTTCGGGAGATGACGAAAATCTTTTGAAATATGTTCTTGATCAATTAAAATACCCCGATGAGTTTTTATCTAAGGTAGTAGAATTGTATGCAAAACCGGAGGCTATTTCATTTGATACGCTCGAGTTCAAAGATGGGAAAATAGTTGAGCGTTATTCTCAGCCTCAATGGATTAAGGGTGAGCCTGTCGGCCGTGTATGGAGTTTCCTTGATGTCACTTCTCAGAAACTTTCATCAAAGGCACTTAAGGAAAGCGAAAGAAAATACCGCGATTTATTTGAGAAATCTGATGATGCCATTCTTATTATCGATGGCGGAAAGTTTGTCGACTGCAATCAGGCTACCGTCAGAATGCTGCTGTATAATAGTAAAGAAGAACTCTTAAACACGCACCCATCTGAATTATCTCCTGAATATCAACCTGACGGCAGACCTTCGCTTGTAAAAGCAGATGAAATGATGAATCTTGCTCTATCAAAGGGCAGCCACCGGTTTGAGTGGATTCATAAGAAATCCAACGGTGAGTTATTCCCGGTTGAAGTGCTACTTACTGCCATAACAGTTGATGAAATAAAAGTTATTATTCATACTGTATGGAGGGATATTACGGAAAGGAAGCGCGCGGATGAAACTATTCAGAAGGAAAGGGCATTGCTTCGTACAATTATTAATTGTCTCCCCGAATCTGTTTATGTGAAAGATAATAATTACAGAAAAATTTTAACTAACCGAATTGATTTAGAAAATATAGGATTATCTAGAGAAGAGGTAATCGGGAAAACAGATTTTGAAATTCATCCAAAAGAAGTGGCCGATGCTATTTTCAAGGATGATAAAATGATTATAGAAAATGGTATATCTATAATTAATCGTGAAGATGAAATTCTAAGTAAGGACGGTAAGAAAAGTTGGTGGTTGACTTCAAAGTTACCTTTGATTAATGAGGCAGGAGAAATAACCGGGCTGCTTGGTGTGCGTAATAATATTACAATTCGTAAAAAGGCTGAATTAATTAGGGAGGCGATTTATGAAATATCGGAAGCTGCACATAACAGTACTGATATGTACTCGTTGTATGTAGTAATTCACAATGCCATCAGTAAGTTAATGTCAACAAAAAATATATTCATCGCAATATATAATGAGGCCTCGGGGATGATTGATTTCCCTTATTCACTTGATGAGTATGATTCCGTAAGGAGTACAAGGAAATATGGCAAAGGATTAACCGAATATGTTTTAAGAACAGGCAAGGCAGTGTTGGCTGATTCCGATGTTGTTGAAGTATTGAAAGCTGAGGGCGAAATAGTTCAAAGCGGTGCGCCTTCAGCTATTTGGCTGGGTGTACCTCTAATCATTGGCGGCAAGGCAATAGGAGCAATCGTAGTTCAGGATTATCATACTGAAAATACATATGGGGAAGAAGAGAAGCAGTTGCTTTTATTTGTATCTGAACAAATCGCTCAAGTAATTGAAAGAAAACGAAGTCTAGAAGAGATAAAAAAATATAGCCAAGAGTTAAGTGAATTGAATCAAACTAAAGACAAATTCTTTTCAATAATTGCGCATGACTTGCGGTCTCCGTTTCATGGTCTTCTTGCTACCTCAGGGATATTGGCTTCAGATATTGATGAACTAACTAAAGATGAAATCAGGAACTTTAGTAAGAATCTGAATTATTCACTTCAAAAACAATTTGAATTAGTAAATGACCT
>CAIWTC010000258.1 GCA_903915485.1 uncultured Ignavibacteriales bacterium
ACTTATGATTATGGCGGTTGTGACATTCTTCACGCCGGAAGATTCAATGTTTGAAGAGCCTGTTCATAAAGGAGACTTACCTTCTGACGAAATTCAAAGAATAAAGAATCAGATGGTTGAAATCAAAAGTCTTGCAAAAGAAGACCTTGAAACTTTCAATGAATATGTTGAATCTATTAACAATGTTAACCGTAAGTTAGCTCAAGCAAAATCTGACTTCTTAAAGTCATTGACTGACTTGAGACAGCTTTTTAAATAAGATACCGATACACAGAAATTTCCTAAAAGGAGAAAAGCATGGCAAAAGGTGGTTCCGCCAAGATGCTCTATTTTGTTCTGTATATCGTGTTGATAACAGAGTTATTGATTGTTATCACAGAACGAGATGAGCTTCAGGAAAATGAAAAATTAATACAAGAAAAGCTGATTGGAAGCATAGCTACTTCGTATAGACTTCCATTCACTTTAAATGTTTCCCCTAAGGTAACAGATTTTAACCTTGGTGCTGCTGATAGGCATGAATCAGAGGTTGTGTTTGAACTTGGTGGGTTAGTCAGTGATTCAGAAAAAGCCGGAGTTGTTTATACAGTTAAATTAGCTCCTGGTTCAAGATCACTTGAAGGGTTTGCTTCAGAAGGAGTGAACAGCGTAGACAATACATCTGGGACTTTCAGAATTGAGAGAACAAATGGGTCAGCCAAGTTCTTAGGCTCTTTCAGGTCTGAGGGAGATTATAAATTTATAGTTTCTGCTAAGACAAGAAGAGTCCTCCCAAACTACCTTACTCCGCAATTGCTTGAAATCTTAAAACGAGATATAGGCGATAATGCTGAGAAAGAAGTTCAAAGTAATGATGGGAAGCCCGAGACTTTTTCAATTATAGTTAAGAAGCAAGGCGGCGTAAAGAAGTCAGGCGCAAGTATTATAGATGGTTAATATTGATCGTTACGGCAGGATAGGAAATATACTATCCTGCTTATTTTAATTCAGCATAGAAAATTTTGTTTACAGGTCCATATGAAAAAATTATTTATTCCATTAATATTCGTTTTATTGGCTGCTTCAGTAAATGCTCAGAAGTCAGATGTGTCAGATACTATTAGGGTGGCAGCCTTACAAAAATTTACGGCTCCTTCAGTTGGTGCTTTGGTGTTGGGAAATATTCTTAAATTAAAATATACAGCTGAATTATTGAATGAGAAAAGGGAGAAGATTCGGCCTATCAAGAATATTACACAAAGACCGAAACAGGAGGATTTTTCAAAGTCTACTTCGGGTGGGCGTGGAACAACGGTCTGGATGGTTTTTAGCGATATGATAGAGACACCGGGAATTTATTTTGTTAAAATAAGCATTGATGCAAATGGTGAACTTGGAGCACTAAAGGCAGATAGATATTATATGATAAAGGTATCGAATCCTGTTATGGCTTCAAAAATAGAATTAAGAAAAACCTATTTCCCTGGTGAGAAAGAGACTTTTAGTTTTGCTACCTTAGAGTACACAGATATCAATGCATATTCTTATGAAATTAAAGAACAAGGCGGAGCAGTTCTTATGCAGGGAACAGGTCCAATAGTTAAACTTGATTCAGTATTAAAAAACCCGCTAAATGTGGGTAAAAAAATTAGCATTTCGGGAATGTATCAGGGTAAACCTTTTGAATTTTCTAATCCTGTCACCCAGGAGTTAGAAAAATCATCATGGGAGTTTTCAGTTGAGAAGCCAGGTTTAGAAGAGTTTAGTCAGTGGGAAAAGAAAGAAAATGACCAGTGGTTGGTTAGCGTATATAATTCGCAGGCAAAATCATTTTGGTATATTTATATAGGAAATACTCCAAACGGTTTTGCAGTCAGCAGTCCGGAGATAAATGGATTGCGTGTTACTAGTGACCCTGAAAACTTTATTCAGGGTGCTTCGCAAAGGAGAAGTGCTTCGTTTAAGGTAATTGATTTGAATATCAATCAGGAGTTTTTAGATAATATGAAGCCGGGTGATGAACAAAAAGTTAAGGTCACGGTTAATTTCAGAACTCAGTTTGGTGAGCAAATTAAAAGAGATTATTATGCGGTCGTTATTAAATAATTGTCCACTATTTATTAATATAGTTTTGTAGTTTCAGGAGCGTTATGTTTAACAAGTTACTTGTTTTATTAGTTTTATACGGAGTTATGGCCCCGATTATGAGCCAAAACCTTGATGAATTGTTAGATCAGGTTGATCTTAAATTAAGGAAAGATAAAAAGTATCTCAATATACATTATATCAGTTTTCCCAATAATAGAATCAACTCGTCTTTACAAAACATTCAAAGAACTAACGACCGAGAGGCCGTTTCATTCAAGCAAAAGGATAATGTTTCTTACAATATTATTTTTCTAAAAGATGCAATAGGTATTGACTCACTTCAGCTGCTTTATGTAGATGAAATAACTGATAGAACCGGCGGTGGTGAAAAGTTGTTCGGTGAGACCACGGGTCCCGTTGTAGATACAATGAAGATACTCACTTTCAAGGATTTATGGACTCTTTACCGAGATCAATCTGCTGCATATGTTACACTATATAACGAAGTAAGAAAATATCTTAGAGAGAATGTTGATCAAGCCCCGTCATCGCTGCTTCGTATTAACCCTGACAGTGAAATTAAAACCTCACTGGGAATCTCATCAAGGGATAATACAGATTTTCTAAATTTTATGCGCACCAACAGTATGCACTACTATCCAAAAGCTAAGGCAATAGAGAAAAAAGGATTGAGGAAGAGTACTACGGTGGTTGATTCGACTGCAGACTTCAGGATTGAAGCAGGGTTTACAAGTATATCGCTTTCACATCCTTCGATGGACTTCTCTTTAGGTGGTGCAAGTCTTGAACTTGGTGTTGATGAA
>CAIWTC010000259.1 GCA_903915485.1 uncultured Ignavibacteriales bacterium
ATAGCGGTGATATGGTTGATATTATTACTTCGAAGAATCAGCATCCGAATAAAAACTGGTTGAAGTTTGTACAGACGCATAAAGCTAAAGCAGATATTAAAAAGTGGCTGAACAAAGAAGAAGATAATGTAGTTCAAAAGGGCAAGGAACTTTGGGAAAAGAAACTCAAAAAACTTAAGCTTAGTTATTCTCCCGATGAAACGCTCAAGTTTGCAAACGAGCAGAGATTTGATAATTCGAGAGCCCTTTATAAATCAATCGGGTTGGGGAAGGTTGATGTTGATGAGTTATTAAAGTTATCTCAAGAGAAAGAGAAGAAAAAAGATGTAGTTGATTCCACAAAAACTTTTGAGAGTTTTACCAAGTATGCCCGCTCTACAGGCGGGGGTATGCTGATTAATGGAAATCAGACTGACATGATGGTGTCATATTCCAAGTGCTGCAATCCAATTCCCGGTGACCCTGTTGCGGGATATATTACGATGGGTGACGGAATTAAGATTCACAGAAAGACTTGCAGAAATTTGATTGATGTATCCAAAAAAGAACCCGAAAAAATAGTATCAATTCAATGGCCTCAGATTGAAACATCCAGTTTTATCGTTGGTATTCATATGAAGGGCGAAGACTCTCCGGGGTTGCTTACGGAAATTGCGCATCAGATTGTTGCATTTAAGAGTACTAATATAAAGTCAATTAATATTGATGTTCAAGATTCATTTTTTGAAGGGACCGTAACTTTGTTTGTACAAGATTTAGAGCATCTATCCAGAATATTAGATAGGTTGAAAAAAATTAAAGGGGTGACTTCAGTTACAAGGTTAGAGGGTTAATGATGGATAGGGAAACCAGAATCTTGGCGATTGATTATGGGGAGAAGCGTATCGGAACGGCAATTTCTGACCCGCTTAAAATACTTGCCCAACCATTTGAATTTATCCCCAATGATGAGGGTACTATGGCAAGGCTAGCAAGAATTGTAAAGGACAAGAATATCGAAAGAATTGTTATGGGTTTTCCCTATAAGGACAATTCTGATGTTTCTGAAGTAATGAAAAAAATATTGGTTTTCAAGTCCAATATTGAAAAAATATTTTTAATGGAGGTTATATTGGTTGATGAAAGATACACCTCCTCGATTGCTTCGCAAAGAATCCTTGATTCAGGGGCTAAAAAGAACAAAAGAAGAGATAAATCCTTGATTGACATCCAATCGGCAGTAATTATTTTAGAAGATTATTTGCGAAATATTTGAACTTTTTTTGTAATTTGACTTGTTAAATATAAAAAATAGATACTAAAATATTTATTTGCATCATTTTTATTTATGCACTAACAGTGTTAATAAAAACACTGAATTAATGAAAATTTTTCTTTTAATAAATATTGAACTTTAGGCGCAATACATGTCCAATCAATTTCTTGACTATATCCTACGGATACGGTTACCATTAACTATATTCGTAATAGTTATTGCTTTTACAATTACATATTTCATTTCCAGGGCGGAACGGGATAGCGTGGGTTATTCACCTGAACAACCAATAGCATTTTCGCACGCACTACATGCAGGACAAATGGCAATCGATTGCCAATACTGTCACACGGGGGTTGAAAAATCAAGAAACGCAGGAATCCCATCGGTCTCTGTTTGTATGAATTGTCATACACAAGCCAGAGTTGACCGTCCCCAAATAATCAAGCTTCGTGAATATTATGAACTGAATAAACCATTGCTATGGAAAAGAATTCATAAAGTTCCGGAGTACGCATATTTTAACCACAGTTCTCATGTTAACAAGGGAATTGTCTGTCAGTCATGTCATGGTGATGTTGGGCAGATGGATAAAATTTCACAGGTTAATCCATTTACTATGGGTGCCTGCTTAGATTGCCACCGTAACGCACAGCAAAAACTACCATATTTAACTAATGTTAAAAATGGTCCTGAGTTTTGCTGGGCTTGTCATAGATAGGAAGAGTTGAGATGAGAGAGAACATAAACATTTCGAGAAAAAAGTTTTTAGTATTTAGCGGATTAGTATCTGCATCAGTTTTAATTTTTAAGAATATTAAACTTCCGTTTATGGGAAATAACAAAAGTTCTTTGCCAAAGGTAGAGAGCAATAAATTTGCTGTCAAACGGGAAATAAGAGGACAGAAGAATGCCTGAGAATATATTAGAAAATTCAGGGAAACAAGTTCCTAAATACTGGAAGAGCATCGAACAATATAATCAGAGTGATGAATATAAAGAAAGTTCTCACAATGAGTTCGATGAAAGAGTTAAAGATGAGTTTGACCCTGAGCAAGATGCTAACTCATTTTCAAGAAGAAAGTTTTTTGCACTTATAGGTGCTTCTGCTGCTTTTACAGTTGCAGGATGCTCTGACTTCAGAGATAAGGGAGAGATAGTTCCTTATAACAGAAAACCTGAGGATGTCATTGTTGGCAAGCCTAACTTTTATGCCTCGACTTGTACAGCGTGTGAACTTTCATGCGGAATATTAATTAAGACAAGAGAAGGAAGGCCAATCAAAGCAGATGGTAATCCTGACCATCCTGTTAACAAAGGAAAGATTTGTTCGATAGGGGAATCTCACATTTTAAATTTATATGACCCTTCAAGACTGCACGACCCTAAGTCAGGCAAAACAAGGCAGAGCGTGGAATGGAACAGTGTTGATGAGCAGATAACGAATGCGCTTAAATCATCATCAGGAAAAGAAATTGCATTCATACTGCCTAAAGTTGTTTCTCCTACATTCAATAAGGTTCTTGAAGAGTTTAAGTCTGCTTATCCTACGACAAAATTTTATGTACTTGAAAATAATATCGGTACTTCTAAAATATCTGCATGGAAAAAATCTTTTGGTGATGCTTCATTCCCGATTGTAGATTACAGTAAGGCTAAAATTATTTTGGCTATTGAGTCTGACTTCTTAGGTAATGAAGAAAATCCCGTAGAGAATAAAATTCAGTTTTCAAAAACCCGTGATACAGACAACATTGCAAAATTCAGCAGGCTATATTCATCTGAAGCAAATATGAGTCTTACGGGAATGAATGCTGATGTTAGATTGCGAATTAAACCGGAACAGCAGACTGCATTCGTGCTTGGCTTAATCAATGGATTAGTGACTAAGCCTAGTTCACTCTCTGCATCATTGGATTCAGTTTCAAGAAGAGTGGTTGAACAGTATCCGCTTAAAAAAGTTATTTCAGAATTAAAACTTTCAGGCGAAGCAGTTAACGCACTGGTTAGAGATTTAGTAGAAAATTCAGGTAAGTCTGTCGCCGTTGGTGGTAATTCTCTTTCTGAAGATACTCACATTGCAATTAATTTATTAAACGAAATACTTGATGCAAAATCTTTGTATAAGAAAAAATCTTTTGTTAACGAACACTTTGCAGCATCAACTTTAAGTGACTTCGAGCAGTTAGCTAAAAAGCTTAGCAGCGGAAATGTATCCGTGCTTGTTAACTTTGATGTAAATCCTGTTTACATACTTCCTGAAGATATAGGTTTTGCTGCCGCATTGAAAAACTTTGGCGGGCTTTCAGTTACGCTTACCGAATTCGAAAATGAAACTTCAAGTTTATCTTCGTTCGCTTTGCCTGTGCATCACACTTATGAAGCATGGGGCGATGCGAGTTATCAGTCCTCAGTAATTTCAACACAGCAGCCTGTGATAAACCCATTATATAACACTCGTCAAAAAGAAGGCGTTGTTCTTTCCTGGATATCGGGTAAGGCAAATGTTTATACTGAAGAATTATATCACAAGTATTTAATGGAAAACTGGAAAGCTAAGATTTATCCTGCACTTAATGCAGAAGGTACTTTCGACAGGTTCTGGTTAAGTGTTCTTCATGACGGTGTTGTTGAAACAAAGAGTTCGGACTTTAGAGTTCCAGCGATGAATCAATCAGCAGTTTCTCAGATTCAAAATGCTTTATCTAAATCAAGTTCATTAAGTCTGCTCATACTCCCTAGCCAGGTATTAGGTAACGGAAAGTATGCACAGAACGGATGGCTTCAGGAACTTCCTCACCCTGTTTCAAAAGTTACTTGGGACAATTATGCAGCAATATCTGAAAAAACTTCTAAACAGTTAAATCTGAAAACAAATGATTTAGTTGAAATTGAAGTAAAAGGAAAGAGCATAAAGATTCC
>CAIWTC010000260.1 GCA_903915485.1 uncultured Ignavibacteriales bacterium
GTTGTTATATGTTGAATGAGTTTCAGGGAATCATTATATAGAAGAACTCCATTGGAGTAGTCGGAAACGGCTATTACTTTTTTACCAAAGTTGATTGAAAGAGCAGACCCACTGGTGGTAACAGTAGTTGATTGTTTTGCGCCTGATTCAGATATAGAGAATAGTGAAACCTTGCTGCTATTGTGCGAAAGGAGAAAACCAAACACAATCGAGGTCACGAGGAGTAAATTAACAATCCATTTACGCAGGCAAAATATGATGATAAATATTCCCGCGGCCGAACCTATCCATCCGGTTTTTTTATATGTTGCAAAAATTGCTAGTGCGGTTAAGATAAATAAGACAATAGAAACAATTCTTCTTTTAGTATGCTTTCCTTTTTCCAAAATCAGAGCAAAGTAGAATAACATGAAAAATGTCATGATTTCGCTGGCCGTGATTGGATATTGAAAAACAGATGGGCCTGATTCATTCCGCTGCATTTCCCCTAACGCATAAAGCGAATATGATTTATACAAATAAATGAAAACGCCAATCATTGCAAATGCCGATAGCCAAATCAATTGCTTGTTAATCTTTTCCTTTGACATCAGAGGGGGAACTACAAAAATTATAGGCATTAAAAATGCGCGCTTCATAAGGTTTTGAAGTGCTTGTGGTTTGTTTTCAGTGAATATCAACGCGAGAATTTCGGCTACCAAATACAGGATTAATGCAAGTTCTAATCCGGTTTTTTCAAATGGGTTATCTTTGGTCTTGTACCATATTACCAACAAGAAAAATAGCGCGCCATAATAGCCAAGCTGGTTTACAAAAATGGAATTTGTAAGTGAACCAAAAAATATGAACAGGAAATATCCCGCCATGTTCTTTAACGAGAAAGTGCTTTTCATATTATTCGATGTTATCTCTGAATTGCATGTCGTAAAGCTTTTTGTATAATCCTTTTTCAGAAGCAATAAGTTCTTCGTGTGTTCCCGCTTGAATTACAACACCTTTGTCTATTACAAGAATCTTTGTGGCCTTGCGGATAGTACTTAGTCGGTGAGCAATCATAAATGTTGTGCGATTTTCCATCAACCTTTCGATTGCTTCTTGAACAAGAAGTTCTGATTCATTATCAAGTGCGGAAGTTGCTTCGTCAAAAATCATAATTTGCGGATTTTTCATCAGTGCGCGGGCAATAGAAAGTCTTTGGCGTTGACCTCCTGAAAGTTTTACACCGCGCTCACCTATCTGCGTGCGGTATCCATCAGAAAGCTCAGTGATAAAACCGTGAGCATTTGCCATCTTTGCAGCATTTTCAATTTCATGTTGTGGAATGTCACTCATGCCGTATGCAATGTTGCTACCTACGCTTTCGTTGAAGAGAATAGTTTCTTGAGTCACAATTCCCATCAAAGAACGCAAATCAGAAACTTTAATATCGCGAATATCCGTTCCGTCAATTTTGATACTTCCTTTGGTGATATCATAGAATCGCGGAAGCAAATCTACCAATGTCGATTTTCCTCCACCGCTCGGTCCTACAAGAGCAATGACATCGCCCTTATTAACTTCAAAGGATAAGTCTCTTAGTACCGGTTCGTCGCCATCTTCAAATTGGTAAGTTACATTTTCAAATGAAATTTTATTTTCAAAATGGGAAACGGATATAGGGTTGTCGCAGTCCTTGATTGCCGGGGGCATATCGATAACAGCGAATACACGGGCTCCTGCTGCTGCTGATTCCTGAATACGGTTATTCACAGCACTTAATTCCTTTATTGGGGGCATCATCTGAAAAATAGCAAAAAGGAATCCCAAGAACTCACTTGCTTTAAGGGTATGCTCTTCAAGGACAAGTCTTCCTCCGTTATATATAATCACTGCGCCGACTAACACGCTCAAAAATTCAGTTGCAGGCTGTGACAGATTTCGGATTCTAGTAATTTTAAGCATCATCCGAAAATAACTGGTAGTTTCTCTATCAAACTTTTTTGTTTCATAACTTTCCATCCCAAAAGCTTTAACAATTTTGGCACCGGTTATTGTTTCTTGAAGTACATTGGTGATGTCGGCCATCTTTTCCTGAATGACGGTTACATGCTTTCTCAATTTTAACCCAAGCCATGCAATAATCAGCATAGATACCGGTAAAACAATAAATGCAAACAATGTTAATTTCCAACTGATACTGATTGCCATCAGTAAAAACACCATTATGCTAAGGGGTTCACGGACAAGATTTAGAAATGATGCCGCGATACTGCCCTGCATAACATTTACATCGTTCATAATAACAGAGATTAAATTTCCCGTGCGTTCGTTTTTGAAATAACCAATGGGCAACTCATGCAGATGTTTGTATGCAGCGTTTCGAATATCTTTAACGGTTCCCTGTTCAACATAAGTCAAGAAGTACGCTTGCAGGTAACCTACAATATTTTTCAGTAGAAAGGTAAGCAGCACTAAAATGCAAATCTTTACTAACGAATTCATCTTGCTTCCGGAAAACAAATACTGCTTCAGGACTGTGTTTATGCCTTCTTTAGCGTTATGAAGAAAGCCAGAGTCAGTCAAAGAAGTGGCTGTGGTGTTAGCGGGTACGACGACTTCAGTTTTGGGGGATGATTCTTGAAACAGTGCATCAAGCAGAGGAATAGATAAATAAACCGAAACACCGTTTAATAGTGAAAACCCTATGCTGAAAACTATTGCAAGAACAATATGCCGGTAATACTTTTTAGCGTAACTTAATAATCTTAAATAAATATCCATTACTTTTTTTCTTTCCGCAGATTCTGCA
>CAIWTC010000261.1 GCA_903915485.1 uncultured Ignavibacteriales bacterium
AATGAAGCCAAATATTAAATGCTAACTGATGTTACGCAAAACATGTTTCCTAATTTAACAGAGACTGTCTCAAAGGTCTTCCTTCTCATTAACACTCCGATTTATCGGGGTGACTGTGAGTTAAATTCAAAGAATATGCTAACCGTTTCAACGGTTTTATACTCTTATGAGACAACATCAGAAAATAAAAAAGGTATACTTGGCTTCAGCCAAATAGCCTCAGCATTGGGCTAAAGCCGTTTTTCGAATGTACTTTTCCCCGACTTAAAAGTCGGGGTTATTGTTAAAAAACATACGAAGATTCGTTTCAGGGCTAAATAAAAAACAATTTATTCAAACATAACCAAAAACAGTTAGAGAATGACTTATGAAAAAAAACCTATTTATCATCCTGCTTTTTACGGCAGTTCTTCTACCGCTGCAGAAAGTATTTTCACAGGATTATGCCCTGGCGGTTAAAATCAATACCCTCGGTGTTACCGGCGAAGCAGTCCGTTCCTTTGGCTCGTACTTCAACACCAGAGTTGGCGTATCGATATTCAACTACTCCCTTAACGGCGGCGGCGGAGCAAAAGACGATTATAAGTATGTTATGGATATAAAACTAAAATCCATCTCTGCCTTGCTGGATTATGTTCCATTCAAAAACGGACTAAGACTCTCTGCCGGTGTAGTTTATAATCTCAATCAACTCGGGGCATTACTGACACCCACAAAAACTTACAGCGACGGAGGAGATCTTTACACCCCGGAAAAACTTGGCACCATGAATATGGCAATTTCATATCCAAAAGTCGCACCCTATGTAGGACTTGGTTTTGGAAACCCCACATTCGGCAGCAGCGGTTTAGGAATAACATTTGAAATCGGCGCATTTTATCTTGGCGCTCCAAAAGTTGAACTTAATGCAACCGGACTAATAGCACCATCTGCCGCACCGGACCAGGCAGAACTTATCAAGAATAATTTAAGCTGGTTTAAATGGTACCCGGCTATTTCACTCGGCATTAACTACAAAATTTAATAAGGAAAAACAATGAGCTTATTTAAGAAACAAATATTTTTAAGTTTAGGGATATTCATAATAATTGTAATGAGTGCATTCCAAGGATGTGCAATCAAAAACCCGATTGAAGGGGTTACAACACGAATCTCTAATATTCCCAGAACAACTTCTGCCCGCGTAGTATTCACAGATCAGAATGATGGAAAGATTATAAAAAAATCACGCATCAATGTAACCTTTACAGGTATTGATGCCAACAATGTAATAACCACCAACAATGAGTCAATGACATCAACCATAGTTGATAGCATGCTTGTTTTCGCAATAGCAGATAACATTGTTCCTTCCGTAAATAAACCGGTTGAATTAATTTTAGTGGCTAAAGCAGATAACTATTTATCAACCTCACAGCGAATTGTAATTTCAAGTCCCGGGGCAAATGATTATGTTATACCAATGGTTAGCCATACGACAACCGTCCCCGGAATTACATCTCAGAGCGTTCCCAATATCGGCACAACAAGTGCAGCGACAGGAACAACCGCTCCAATTGTTGCAAGTTCCACCTCATCCTCAACCATTGCCGGTGCTGAAATAACAATTCCTGCAGGAACAATATTAAAAGATAAAGACGGAGTTGTCCTTTCAGGCACAGTTGCAGCAAGGATAACATATTTTGATGCGACCCAACCTACTTCTGTAGCTTCCCTCCCAGGTGGATTCGCTATGCGTGATGAAAACAACGCTCCAGGAAGTTTTATCACCGCAGGCTTTGCTGCAATTGATATGACTGTAGATAGTGTTGATGTGAAATCATTCGGTTCACCTGTCAATGTTAATTTGGGAATCAATTCAAATACTATTAACCCTGAAACCGGAGTAGCAGTTAAAGCCGGTGACCAAATTCCTCTTTGGAGTTATGATAAAGAAACAGGCACATGGAAAA
>CAIWTC010000262.1 GCA_903915485.1 uncultured Ignavibacteriales bacterium
AATCGGTTCTGTGTTTGACATACGGAGGTTAAATCTCCATGCGCCGTAATCAACGCTGAGTCCGTCTAATGAACTTCTTTCACCTCCGGTATATAACTTTTCAATCTCTGCTATTTTTGCTGCAGGGTCACCGATGGTTGAATTTATCTCACCGCTGCATGGGAATTGCTTTATCATTTCGCCAACCAGTTCGGAGAATTTTTTGTTTTCTTCAGACATAAGTTGAATCACTAGAAGGAACGGGATAAGTCCGCTATCTGAATAAGCGTTCTCGCGGAAGTAATGATGTGCTGACATCTCGCCGCCGTACATTGCGTTTACTTCGCGCATTTTTTCTTTAATGAATGCGTGACCGCTTTTTGAAAGTACTGCTTCGCCGCCATTACCATTAACTATTTCTACTGTGTTCCATGTTAGTCTAGGGTCATGAATAATTTTCTCGCCGGGATTTGCTTTGAGGATTGACTTAGCTAATAAGCCGACAACATAGTATCCTTCAATGAAATTTCCCATTTCATCAAAGAAGAAGCATCTATCGTAATCTCCGTCCCATGCAACACCTAAATCTGCTTTGCTGTTAATGACCGCATCAATAGTTGGTTTTCTGCGTTCTTCAATCATGGGGTTTGGAACACCATTAGGGAATGTAGAGTCAGGTTCAAAGAATACTTTTACCATTTCAATAGGGAGCTCTTTTTCTAGAAGACTGAGAGCAGGTCCGACGCAACCGTTACCGGCGTTGACTACAACTTTAAGAGGTTTCATTTTTGACGGGTCATAAAATCTTTTAAGGTTCGTTAAAAATTCTGACATAATATCAATGAGAGTATAGCTGCCTCTAACTTCGGTATTTGCGGGTAAATCATTTTTAAGAATTTTTTGTTCCATGATTTGCAAGCCCGAATCATAGCTGATAGGGATACTTCCTTTGCCAACAAACTTTAGACCATTATATTCAGGGGGATTGTGACTTGCGGTTATCATAACTCCGCAGTCTGTTCCAAGATATGAAGTGGCAAAATAAATCATTTCTGTACCGCATAGACCAATGTCGGTAACATTAACGCCTGCATCACGAAGACCGTTTGAAAGCGCCTCGGAGATTTCTTCTGAGGAGGTGCGGATATCGTGGCCGATGACTGCTGATTTTGCATTTGCGTATTGAGCAAGAGATTTACCAATTTTATAAGCTAAATCCGGGTTAAGTTCTGAAGGAACTTTCCCTCTAAGATCGTATGCTTTGAAGCACGCTAATTTTTCCATGATTAATTTTTCCTTTGACTTTTGGAATAAAAAGATATAATATGGAAAGTTATTACTTAAAGTGCTTTTTTGCAAGCATTCTGTTTTAAGGCACAAATTTTTATTTAGGAATTTTCGTTCCAAAAGTATAAGTTTAGACTGATTTTTTATAGGAGTTCGCAATAGTTCAAAAAACGGATACCATTTTGCAGCATTTTACTAAATGTAACAATTCCCGCTGCAATACAATTTTTCTAATACACCCCGAAGAAATTGCGGGAGAACTTGGGTATTTATGCCCTAAATGCAGCTTAAAACTTTTAAGCCATCATGTAGTACAGTGCAGCAGCTGCACTACAGTAATTAACATGGTCAGAGCATCAGAACAAGAAGAGAAGTCGGTATTTTCTATTGAAAAATGTTCGCACTGCCATGGAAGTATTGAAGACGAATGGGCTATAGAGCCGATTTATCATGCTGATTCTTACTTTTAGTTAGTTGTTAGTCGGGTAAATGTAGTTGATTACATTTTCCCTGAAATAAAATTTATAAAAGCCGCTCAAAATAATGGGCGGCTTTTTGATTTTGGCAGAGATACAAGAGAGTTGTTTTGGCTCAAAGGGGTTTCGTGATAATTCTTTTCAGTTTTTCTTAATTAAGTCCATAAAATTTCCGAAATTTACATATTACATTAAATTATTTATTGGAGACAATGTGTCAATAGTTCGACCTTTCAAAGCATTAAGACCTACCCCTGAAAATGTTCAGCAAGTAGCAAGTGTTCCTTATGATGTTCTTAACACAGAAGAAGCAAGGAATTTAACAAAAAATAATCCGCTTAGTTTATTAAATGTTACCCGTTCAGAGGTTCACTTTCCGGATAATACTAATCCGTATGGCAGTGAAATTTATGCGAGTGCAAAAGAAAATTTAGAAAGAATTAAACTTGAAGCACCTCTTTATGTAGAAAAAGTCGAGTCATTTTATTTTTACCGCTTAATCATGAACGGAAGAGCGCAGACAGGTTTAGCTGCAACTTATTCTGTTGATGATTATGATAACGATATTATAATGAAGCATGAAAAAACCCGTAAAGAAAAAGAAGATGACAGAACGAATCACATCATCACTACCGGTGCGCAGACAGGACCTGTTTTCTTAACTTACCGCGGTTCAGAAAAAGTTGATGCATTAGCAACAGCAATTGCACAAATGAAAACTCCGCTTTATGATTTTGTTGCAGAAGATGGAATTGGGCATACGATTTGGGAAATACCTGCCGAAAATAATTCGATGATTATTGAAGAAATTGCAAAAACCGATAAGTTATATATAGCCGACGGTCATCATCGTGCTGCAAGTGCATCACGCACACGCGCTAAACTGATGAGTGAAAACCCTTCACATAACGGAAGTGAAGAGTATAATTTTTTCATTTGTGTTTTGTTTCCTGCTGACCAACTTTACATTATGCCGTATAACAGGGTTGTTAAAGATTTAAATGGTGAAACAGTTGAAAGCTTCCTTAATAAAGTTAGCGAGAAATTTATTGTTGAAAAATCTGAAACAAAAGAGCCTGCGCAAAGAAACCAATTTGGAATGTACTTAAACTCACAATGGTATATGCTCAATCCAACAGATGCTGTGAAGGCAAGCAATAGTTTAGCCTCATCATTTGGTGATACTTTGGATGCAAGTATTCTTCAAACATTTTTACTTACTCCGATTCTTGGAATCGGCGATATAAGAACGGATAAAAGAATAGATTTTGTCGGCGGAATCAGAGGAACTTCTGAATTGGAGAAACTGGTTGACAGCGGAAAATTTGCGGTTGCATTTTCAATGTATCCTGTAACTTTGGATGACTTGATGAGTATCTCAGATGCGGGTGAAGTTATGCCTCCTAAATCGACTTGGTTCGAGCCGAAATTGCGCGATGGTTTGTTGGTGCACACAATTTAATGATGAAATATCAAGAAGTATTTCGTACAAAGACGCAAAGAGAGCAAAGTTATTTGGGGAAATCAGAAACTGTGAGAAGAAATGTTTGATATAAAACAAGACACTACTGAGCGGGCCGTTTTAATAGCTGTCCGCACACGGTTCATTTCGCATGAAGTGCTTGATGAACATTTGAAAGAACTTGCTGAACTCGCTAAAACTGCCGGTGCAATTGTAGTTGAAAAATTTGTTCAGGATAAAACTCATCCCGATTCTTCTTTCTACATGGGGAAGGGAAAAGCTGAAGAAGTTCTGAAATATGTTGAAGATAATGAAATTGACTTAATTATTTTTGACGATGATTTGACACCTGCCCAAGTGAGAAATCTTCAGCAGATGATGAACCGTAAGATTGTCGACAGGAGTGGATTGATTCTTGATATCTTTGCTTCTCACGCAAAAACAAGAACTGCAAGGACACAAGTTGAGTTGGCGCAGCTGCAGTATATGCTGCCGCGTCTTACAAGGGCATGGACACATCTTTCAAAGCAGTTCGGCGGTATCGGAACAAAAGGTCCCGGTGAAACTCAGATTGAAACTGACAGGCGTTTAATCCGTGACAGGATATCCTTTCTAAAAAAGAAAATCGAAGAGATTGAGTCGGATAGAGCAATTCAAACAAAAGGCCGCAAAGAAGTTTTCAAGGCAACTCTTGTCGGATATACAAATGCAGGCAAGTCCACGCTATTTAATTTGCTTTCGGGTGCTGAAGCATTGGCAGAGGACAAACTATTTGCAACGCTTGATTCCACAACACGAAGTTTTTCGCTTGCAAAGCAGAAGCAGATTTTATTAAGCGACACCGTAGGATTTATCCGTAAACTACCTCATCATTTGGTGGCATCATTTAAGAGTACGCTTAGTGAGGTTCGCGAAGCAGACTTGGTTTTGCATGTCATTGATATTACTCATCCGTTTTATGAGGACCATATACGAGTTGTGCAGCAGACATTAGATGAGCTTGGCTGCAACGGCAAGCCTCAAGTGTTTGTGTTCAACAAGGTGGATTCGCAGGAGGATAAAACGGTGATTGAATATGTGAGGAATAAGTTTGTGGGTGCGGTTATAATTTCAGCTATCAAAGGATTTAATGTGAGCAATCTGCTGGAAAGAATTGATTCATATATGGAAGAATCTTTTGAATATTTCTCTATTTCGCTTGGGCATAAAGACAGTTACAAAATTGAGAAGGCCAAAGTGTTTGCAGAAGTAGTGGAAGAAAAATATACAAATGCAAAAGCAACGGTCAATTTCAAAGTGAAAAAAGATGACCTGGAGCGGCTTAAAAAAACTTTACAGTGAGTAGTCCGGGGGTTAACCCCCCGTGCTCTCTGTTTTTACTGAAAGTGTTTTTTCTTAGTATCTTTTATCCATATATAAAATTACTATATTGTTAGAATACACTATAATCTGTTTGTGATTCTTCATCATCCAATATTGATTCTATAAGATCTAAGATTTCAGCCTTTTTGAATGGTTTGGAGATGTAGTGAGTGCATCCCGCCGCAATGAACTGTTCTCTGTCTCCTTCTACTGCATATGCGGTTAATGCAACAATCGGAGTGGAGAGGTAGTTCTCATTTTCTCGAATTGCTATAGTCGTTTGAATACCGTCCTTGCCGTGTTTTAAGTTAATGTCCATGAATATTATTGAATAATTTTTATGAGTAATCAACTCCAGTGATTTTTCTCCGCTATCGGCATAGTCCACTACATACTTATTCCCCAGGTATTTTAATAAAATTTGCAAGACTACCGGGTCATCATCCACCAACAGGAGATGCCGGATGGATTTAATTTTTGAGGGCGCTCCGCTTTTCTTTACTGATACTTTTTGAACAGGTAAATATTTTTCAAGCGGACTATGAATCGGCAGTTCTGCTATAAATGTGCTTCCTTTCCCAAGTTTACTTTCGAGAGATAATTTACCGCCTAACTGGTCAATCATCTTTTTAGTGATGCTTAGTCCTAATCCGGTACCTTCGTAATTTCTGCTAAGACCTTCGCTTATTTGGCGGAACTCTTCAAAAATATAATTAAAATTACCGCTATCAATGCCTATCCCGGTATCAATTATTTTAATAGTAAGTGTGTCTTTGGAGGATTGAATATCAGCAGTTACGCCGCCGGATTTAGTGAACTTTATGGCATTGCCAATTAAGTTGGACATAATCGCGTGCAATGCGTTTTTATCGGTTCTAAGAGATGTTGTTGATAAATTAAATTGAGATTTGAGATAAAGGTTCTTTTGCTCCGCTATAATTCTCATGTTGTCAATCAAAGCGCCAATTTCTTTTTGAATAGCTACGCTTTCTATGTTAAGACCCATGCTCTCTGTTTCGAGTTTGGTAAGGTCAAGAATAGAATTCAGAGTGTTTGAAAGTCTCTGCCCGCTGGCGTAAATTGTTTCAGCCATATCTTTCAAAGTGGGGTCAGTTAATTCCTGGCATAAAATTTCAGAGAAGCCGTTTATTCCTATCATTGGTGTGCGAAGTTCGTGACTCATGTTAGCCATGAAATTAGATTTGAGCCGGTTCATCTCATCGGCTTTTTCTTTCGCGCGAACTAATTCTTCCTCAAATTGCTTTCTCTTAGTTATATCGATGATTGTGCTTAGTTGACAAGTTTTCCCTTTAAGTTTAATAAATACTATTGATATCAATCCTATGACGATTTTGCCTGACTTCGTTTTGAAGTTGCATTCGTATCCAAAAACAGTGCCTTTATCCTTTAACATATTAATGAGATTAAGCCTGTCGTTTAGGTCAGGGAAAACACCAAGTTCGGTTGTAGTTCGCCCGATTACTTCTTCGCGAGTGTATTCCATGTCTCTGAGGAAAGTATTGTTGACATCTAAGATAGTCCCCTCATACGGAGTAGTAAGAGTGATAGTAACAGGGCTGCTTTGAAACATAGTAGAGAAGATTATCTCTGATTCGCGGAGTTCGTCTTCAACTTTGCAGCGTTCGGTATCATCATCAATTATGGATAAAATATATGAGTTATTTTTTATTGTAATCAAGTGTGACGAGAGCATGCCGGTGCGAATGTCGCCATCTTTCTTTTTAAACTTAAATTTTTGCCCAATAATCTTGCTCCCGCTCAATAATTTCCGGACAAGTCTATTGCGGTCTTCTTCATGTACCCATATACCTAAGGCCGGGGATGAATTACCTAAAGCCTCATTACGGCTATACCCGCTTAGGGTAGTAAAGGCTTCATTGATGTCAATGATATTCCCATCAGTGGGACTGGAAATTATAATTGCATTAGGTGCCATGTTAAATGCTACTGAAAACTTTTCTTCGCTTTCCTGCAGGGCAGAAGCAATGTTTTTCTGCTCAGATATTTTGTCCTTTAAGATATTATTAGTATTCTTGAGTTCAATGGTTTGCATCTCAAGAGTTTTTCTCAAAACACTTAATTCAACATGTGTTTTTACTCTGGCAAGAATTTCACTATGGTTAAAAGGTTTTATGATGAAGTCAACGCCTCCAACTTCAAACCCACGGATTTTATCATCAATCTCACAAAGAGCGGTAACAAACATAACCGGGATATTGCATGTTTTTGTATCTGCTTTAAGAATTTTACATGCTTGAAACCCATCAAGACCGGGCATCTTTATATCCAGCATGATTAAGTCAGGAAGCATTTCGGCTGCTTTTTCAATTGCACCACGACCATTTAGAGCAGTTTGAACTGAATACCCCGCAAGCATCAGCATCTGACTTAGCAGAGTTAAATTCTCGTGATTGTCATCAACAATTAGAATGCTGCCGGAATATTTTTTATCATCCATGAAAGTAGTCCTTTACCATAAATTATCTTTAGTAATTCTTATAATTGTGTTCTGATAGTTATAGGCAGACTGAAAGTGAAGGTGCTGCCTTTATCAATTTCGCTTTCGACCCATATTTCTCCCCCATGTTTTTCAACAAATTCTTTGCACAAGAGCAATCCTAATCCCGTGCTTAATTCACCCTCTGTGCCTTTATTATTTACTTTCTCTTCAATTTTGAAAAGCCGAACAATATCTTTATAGGCAATGCCTACACCGTTATCAATAACCGAAATTTCGACAATTTTCTTTGATTGTGAATCAGCTTTGAGAATAATTTTCCCACCTCTATTACTAAATTTGATTGCATTATATAACAGATTCCTAAGCACCGTATCAAGCATTTTTTCATCAGCACAAATATTTTGTTGTTTTGTTA
>CAIWTC010000263.1 GCA_903915485.1 uncultured Ignavibacteriales bacterium
CTGCCGGAAGAAACAAATTGGTTTATCGCTCGTTATCAGGGTGGATGGATGTTCGTTTCGTTTTTATTGATTCTTGTTCATTTTGTTGTTCCTTATGCAACTCTGCTTTCACAGCCTGCTAAAATGGACCCTAAGAAATTGAAATTCATCTCAATTTGGATTTTGTGTGCTCATTTAATTGATTTAGTTTGGTTGATTATGCCGAATTTGAAGAACGGAAGTTACTCAATATTCAGTGTGGTTTTGCAGTTCTCATTTACCGTTGCAATAGTAGGGCTTTTAATTTTAATAATTTATTACAAATCAAAGAAGATAAACCTTGTTCCGATTAAAGACCCTAAATTGGAAAAAGGGTTGAACTTTAAGTTGTAAAGAGATTGAGATATATTTATGTCAGATAAAAAAAATAGTATTTTAGATAAAATGGTAAAGAAGCCGATTACACTAATCGCACCGGCATACCCAATATTGCTTGTTGCATTGGTTGGCCTTGGTTTATACTTTATTGCAAATGAAAATGCAATGGTCCTTAATCAGATTCCGCCAAGGACAAATGATACTTTGGGAGTTGTGAAAGAGCTTGAATTATTAGAGCCGAAAGTATCCTCAGCAATTGATATGGGGTTGGTCGTTACGCCGACACCTGAGATGATTACGAATGGCAAAGCACTGTTTCAAAATAACTGTGCAAGTTGTCATGGCGCTGAAGGCAATGGGGACGGTGCTACCGGGCTTACATTAAATCCGAAGCCAAGAAATTTTCATTCAGCAGAAGGCTGGAAAAACGGCCGTAAGATTTCAGAGATATTTAAGACACTTCAAAAGGGTGTAACCGGCAGTGCAATGTCTCCGTATGATGCGATGCCTGTGCAAGACAGGATTGCTATTCTATCATTTATCCGTGCAACATTTATGACTGACCCGCCAAAAGACAGTGAGCAGGAACTTAAGGATTTAGACAATACATATTCGTTGTCAAAAGGATTCTTTCAAGCAGGACAGTTGCCAATACCATCGGCTTCATCTATGGTACTTGATGCCAAAAAAGATAAATTACAAAAATTTAGCAAAGCAATTTCAAAAGTAAGTAACGGTTCTGCGGTTAGTGAAGGAAGAGAAATATTTATTAATATCACATCGAATGTGGATAAAGCAATTGCAACTATTGTCAACGCAGATGTTTCTTTGAGCTCAGTGTCATCGCTGAGAGCCCTGGTAAAGTCAAATCCGGGGCAAAATGGTTTTAATTCCAAAGCACTTTATTTGGGTGATGATGATTACAATACTGTATTGCAGTTTCTTAGGGAATCTCTTTGATGCAAAATAAAATATCATTTGTATTCTTATTGCTGATTGTATTCGCATTTTCGATAAGTGCGCAAAACAGCGGGGCGAAAAAGTCGGCAGTCGGGATAGATGAAAATTTAGGCGGGTACCTTCCGCTAGAAACGAAATTTACTAACGACAAAGGCGAACTTGTTACGCTGAAGCAAGTTATTACGAAACCAACGATACTTTTGTTTGTTTATTTTGAGTGCCCAGGTCTTTGCACGCCTCTGATGAATGAAGTAGCCTCACAAGTTTCTAAAATTGATTTAGAGCCCGGTATTGATTATAATATTGTTGCTATATCAATGGACCATGCTGAAAATTATAATTTGGCTGCAAAGAAGAAGAAAAATTATATTGCGCAGATTAAACGGGCATTCCCTGAGAATGCATGGACATTTTTAACGGGGGATTCAATATCAATAGCTAGTACAGCGGATTCTGTCGGTTTTAGATTCAAGAAGGAAGAAGACCAGTTTATTCATGCAGGCGCACTTATAATGATTTCGCCTGAAGGAAAAATAACCCGTTATCTCCTTGGAACAGAGTTTTTACCTTTTGATATTAAGATGGCTTTAATTGAAGCAGCCGAAGGAAAGGCTACCCCAACAATTGCAAAAGTTTTACAGTTTTGCTTCAAGTATGATGCTGAAGGAAAGAAATATGTTTTGCAGACAACGAGAATTTTTGGGGTAATTACATTATTAGGTGCGGGCATATTTGTCTTCTTGATAACAAGGAAAAATAAGAAAATTAAAAAAAGAACAGATGGGGAAAGTTCGTAATGATTAACAGCAAAGGTTCTAAATAGTATGAGTGAATATGTAAATCCTGATACACCAAATTATTTGCAGTATAAGGGAAAACACACGGGAATAAAATCCTGGATATTTTCCACGGACCATAAAAGAATAGGACTATTATATTTAATATCAACCTTATTCTTTTTTTCAGTAGGAGTAACATTCGGCGTATTGATGCGTCTTGAGTTACTTACTCCGGGTCAAACAATTATGACTGCGCAGACATATAATTCACTTTTCACTCTGCATGGAGTAATAATGATTTTCCTTTTCATTATTCCCGGGCTTCCGGCAGTGTTTGGTAATTTCTTTTTACCAATTATGATTGGTGCAAAGGATGTATCCTTCCCCAGACTTAACTTGCTTTCATGGTGGTTGTACATTATTGGTGGGCTTGTTGCAATTACATCTGTCTTATTGCCAGGCGGACCTGCTGATAC
>CAIWTC010000264.1 GCA_903915485.1 uncultured Ignavibacteriales bacterium
ATATTCAATACCGTGTTTTGCGTGGCGGTTACTGGGGCAATTATGCAAATTGCTGCAGGGTTACTAACCGTTATTACAGCATTGATGACGGCTTAAATGGTAATCATGGGTTTCGCTTAGTTTTGGATGCCGGTAAATAATTTTAGTGCGATTATCTCAAAAGGGGAAATAGCTCCTTAAAGTTTTGTTTGTGACTCAAAATCACACCGATGCAGACGGGTTGGTATGTTAATGAGAAATAATACTTTTGAGGCAGCCTGATTATAATGAGAAGGAAGCATTGATTTTTTAGCGTTTCCATTTTAGAATATTTCACTAAAAATTCCTTATTCGAGATAAATGAATATTGTAGTTTGTACTAAACTGCTATAAACCATATATATTTCTGTTTATATAATCGGGGGTATACGAATCTAACAATTGCAAAACTCAAATTGATTCAATTTTGCTGCCTGCTTGTGTAATGTCTCCATCGATTTTAGAAAAGTTTGTCGCTTCTGCCTAAAAGGCAGATTTTGCGGTAAATTAATTGCCTGGGAGGGCATTATAAATAGCAAACAGTTGGAATAATTAAGAAAAAAAACTAATATAGTTAGTGAATTAATTAATACATTTAAGTTGAGCGGAGAAAGTCCAAATCCAATAAAAAAGCGGAGTTATAAATTTCCCCAAGCAAATTTTTATGTCATTAAATAAATAATTATTTATTATATTCCTAAGTTAAACAACAATATTTAGCGAAGCATGGTAGAATGCAGATTTGAAGCGGAGAATCTCAGCGGAAAGATCATAAGTGGATCGATTACGGCAGAGAGTCTGGGCGAAGCAAAAAAGAAAATAACGACGCTAGCCGAGAGGAACCGCCTAACTGTCAAGAAGATAGAAAAAAAGGCAACTTGGCTTTATAGCGCCCGGAAAGGTAATGAAAAACCTATCCGCGGCGAGCAGAAGGCATTTAGCAAACGCGAAGTCACGGAAGCCTTATCCAGACTTGGCTATGACCATATTTCGGTAAACAAAAAGTTAATCGACTATACTTCCAAGCCGCCGCAACAGGATATCGTAAGTTTTGTTAAGATATCTGCAGAATTGATGGACCAAAAACTTCCTTACGGCGAAATCATGAACTTGCTTATCAATGACACGCAGAATAAAACTCTAAAGGAAACCCTTCGCGATATCAGTAACGAGCTGAAAAAGGGTACTGACAGTGAAACAGTTTTTCTCAGGTATCAGGGAATATTTGGCAAGTTTACTTCGTATATGCTTGGCCTTGCATCTAAAAGCGGTAACATGACTGAGATTTATAAAGCTACCGCAAAATTTTTAGAGCGTCAGCAGGAGTTTAAGAAAAGTTTAAGAAGTGCGCTGATAAGTCCATTTGTTACCGTGTTTATTTTATTTTTAGCAGTTCTTTATTATGTGGGATATATATTTCCTCAAACGGCTGAGTTATTTGTAAAGTTTAAGATTGAGCTGCCCCCGATGACAAAGGCTACGCTTTCGATAAGCGGG
>CAIWTC010000265.1 GCA_903915485.1 uncultured Ignavibacteriales bacterium
GGCTTTACTTCTTTTGCCGACTGCGCAAATAGGAGAAAAAGTTTTAGGGAAGGATTCATCACTATTAGTTTTATCAGATACTTCAAAAGGCGGAAAGGGTCTTGGGAAAGATTCGCTGAAGCCAAAGAAGATTGATTCACTTAAAATTGACTCGACTGCCAGATTGCAGAATTTCAAGTACACGAGGAAGGATAGTCCTGCTTTGGGTTTTGACACTAAGAGGCAGAGTAAGTTTTTTGCACAGAGTAGTTTGCGGAAGAGAAATATTGAAATAGATTCTACGGGAAAGTTTGTACGCATCACGGAGAAGGTAGGGGAGCAAAAAGTTAAGTATCAGTTGAAGGTGCCTATCGATGAATTTTTAGGACTGAAAACAAAATCGAAAGAGGATGAACTTTGGGACCAACTTGTTTCGAAGTATGAATTGAAATCAGGAAAAAAAGATTTAAGTAATTTCATGAAGGATCTAACTGATTTTGAAATTCCGTTACCTAGCGTAGGAGTGTTAAGTATATTCGGTGCTCCTAAGATAAGTTTGAAACTTGGCGGTAAAGTTGATATTCACGGAGCATGGAAAAGCGAAACTACTGAAGGTGTTACTGCATCGAGATTGGGCAATACAAGAAACGAACCTGACTTCCGTCAGCAGGTGCAGATAAATGTCAATGGAACAATTGGTGATAAACTTCAGATAAATGCGGACTGGAACACTGAGCGAACTTTTGAATATGAAAACCAATTGAAGTTGAAGTACACCGGTTATGAGGATGAGATTGTTCAAAGTGTTGAAGCGGGAAATGTGTCGCTGCAGACTGCTTCGCTAATTGGCGGAAGTGATGCGCTCTTTGGTATCAAGGCAAATTTTAAAATGGGACCATTGACTTTGACTGCTCTTACTTCACAGAAGAAAGGTGAAGTAAAGGAGAAGTCAGTATCGGGCGGTTCATCGGCGCAGGATTTTACGGTTCGTGCATACGAGTATTCGAGGAATCACTTTTTCTTAGACCAGGTTTATGCAGACACAACTGTTAATAATTTATTTTACAGATACTACGGAAAATCAACCCCTGATGTTGACGGTTCTTTTTATGTAAAGGATATTGAAGTTTGGAAAACAATCAATCAAACTTTAAGAGACCCTGCAGAAAGAAATGCAGTAGCGTATGTTAATTTGCCCGACAGGGGTGAAACGGAATCTTATGCAGATGCATTGAGAAGTGAGTCGGTTGTCGAAGTGCCGGGAGAAACTATCAAAGGAAGATTTGTTAAACTTGTTCAAGGACAGGATTATATTCTTCATCAGGAAACAGGGTACATTACTTTCAAAACAAATATTCAAGAAGTTGATGCAATTGCTGTGGCTTATAGATACGGTGCAGGAACGGGTAGATATTACGGTGAGTTCTTGAATCAGAATGCTTCAGATACTTCGAAGAGAATTATTCTTAAACTTATTAAGCCTCAGAACCTCCAACCGCAGTACACAAAAGCATGGTCGCTGATGCTTAAGAATATTTATCCGCTGAACACACGCAATATTAAAAAAGAAGGTTTCAGTTTAGATATTAAATACGAGGCGGCAACCGGTGATCCTCAACCATTATTAGGAAATGTCCGTTTGCTTAATGCTTTCGGTTTTGATTTTGTTGACCAAGTCGGAAGTGCACAGCCAGATGGAATTTTCGATTTTCGTCCGGGAGTTACAATATTGCCGGAGACGGGTGAAATAATATTTCCGTATTTACAGCCATTCGGAAGGAACCTTCCCTCGAGTTTGGCAGATGCTGAAAACCTCAGGTTCAATGAAGTGTATGACACAGCACTTACTTTTGCAAAGCAGAATAAGGCCAAGGATAAGTTTATCATAACGGGTAAATCAACAGGAGAGGCTTCGGCTAAATATCAACTAGGTTTTAACTTGGTTGAGAACTCTGTAAAGGTTTCGCTGAACGGACGGGAATTAACTCCTGGTGCTGACTATACAGTTGACTATAGTATGGGTTCGGTTGAAATCAGAAATGAAGCAGCATTGGTGCCCGGTGCAAATTTAAAAATTTCTTACGAGGAGAATGATTTATTTCAGATAGCATCTAAGACTTTGTTTGGTTTGCGGGGTATGTTTGATTTTTCTAAGAATACGAAATTGGGATTTTCTCTCTTGACACTTTCGCAGCAGACATTGAGCGATAAGGTTAGAATAGGCGAGGAGCCTTTGAGTAACTCAATTTATGGTATTGACTTTACGACTTCACACGATATGCCGTTCCTGACAACTTTGCTGGATAATGTAATTTCAACAAAGGAGATGTCGAACTTTTCTTTGAGGGGTGAGGCGGCTATAATGAGTCCGAATCCAAATACAAAGACGAGTACAATTTCAACTGACGGCGGAAGCAATGTCGCATACATAGATGACTTCGAAGGTTCGAAGCGGGTTATTCCTGTAGGTATAAGTTACACTTCGTGGAAGGACATCAGTGTTCCTGATTTGATAAATCCTCTTATCGATGCGTTGACCCCTGTAGAGAAAATGAACTATAAGGCGAAGTCTTGGTGGTTTAATGTTCTGCCTTCGAATGTGAATGTTAAAAATATTTGGCCTGCAAAAAGAGTTGCGGCAGGCGATGAAGCAGTTACGGTAATGGATTTTGTTTATGAACCTACACGCCCCGGAGCATATAATCATACACCTGATTTGACGGACAAGTCTAAGAGTTGGGGCGGTATGATGAAACTGCTTTCCAACACCGCAAATAATTTGGTTGAAGAGAATATTGAATTTATAGAGTTCTGGGTTCGTCTGCAGAATGCTGACAGTACTGATACTTTAAATATTGACTTGGGTAGAATATCCGAGGATGTGATTCCAAACAGTAAGCTTGATACTGAAGATAAAAACCTGAATGAATTAATTGATACAGGTGAGGACACTGGTCTTGATGGTTTGACAAATGCTGATGAGAAAACTGTATATACTTCGACTGAGGGTGACCCGAGTCATGATGATTTTTCATATTCAAGGTCCGGAACTTATATCGCAGATGATTACTCAAGCATCAATGGGACAGAAGGTAACGCTGCATTGACTGATGTGGGACGGTTCCCCGATACTGAGGATTTGAATCACAACGGAACGCTTGAGCAAGTAAATAGTTATTACCGATATAAAATACCTTTGGACACCACGACAAAGAATCCATATATAAAAGGCGGCGGCGGTTCGAATGATAAATGGTTCCTTATGAGAGTACCATTGAAATCTTATTCTGCTGCGGTAGGAAGTCCAAGTTTTACCGTCGTGGATATGATTAGACTGTTTGTTGCAGGTTCCAGTAAACGGGTTCAATTCAGACTAGCAGAGTTTAACTTGGTTGGTAATCAATGGCAGAAGTTATTACCGAAGGATACAGTGATGTCATTATCGGTTGTAAGTATTGAAGACAACCCTGATTATAACAGTCCTCCGGGAGTTCAGAGAGAAAGAGATAGAAGCCGCCCTGACCAGGATGTTTATAAAAATGAACAGGCGCTTAAGTTATCATTTGACGGATTGAATGTCGGTGAGTCCCGTGAGGCGATTAAGTATTTACCTAGACCGCTTTATCTTTTTGATTATTCTAAGATGAAGTTGTTTATTCATTCAAATGATGATCAGAAGACTACTTCGATTTCTTATTTCAAAGATACTACTGAATATAACTCAGATATGTATTTCAGGTTTGGTACTGATACGAATAACTATTATGAATATCGTCAACCACTTAAACAGGATATTGCAAACAGTAACTGGAATGAAATCAGTATTGACTTCAAGAATTTGACTGCACTGAAGCAGACCCGTGATTCAGCCAATATGGTATATAAAGTTCCGGTCCCGGGAAATCCGGGTCACTACTATGTAGTCCGAGGTAGCCCGACGCTAACAGCAGTGAAGTATTTGTCAATTGGAGTTTATCACAGAGTGAATGCAAACTCTGCATTGTTATATGCAACGAATGGTGATATATGGGCAGATGAACTGCGTGTTATCGGGGCAGATGACACTAAGGGCTATGCATACAATGCCAGTGCCACACTCAAGTTAGCCGACTTTATTACGCTGAACGCTAATATGAGTCACACTGATCCATATTTCCACAGGCTGTCGGATAGGTTTGGGTCGAGAGTTACATCAGACTCGTGGGGTGTTTCTGCAGATGTGGATTTGCTAAAACTGTTTGCTTCTACAAATCCTGAAAATAGTTTGAGAGTAAATTATGCCAGAACAGAAAGTGTCGGAAAGCCGCTATATCTGCCTGGTACGGATGTAAGAGTAACTGAGGCAAGAAAATTAACAGAGCAGAAACTTCTTGCAATGGTAGATTCTACAAATACTCATATATATACAGCAGCAGAAGCAGCAAAAATTGCAAGCGGAGTTGAATCCGATGCGCAGACAATAAATGTTTCTGAGTCATGGGCAGTTCCAAATATTAAATTGAAGATACCTTCAAACTATTGGCTTATCCGTGATACTTGGAATAGTTTGTCGTTCGGTTTTAATTATAATAAAACTTTCAGAAGAGACCCGACTACATTGGCAAATAAATCATGGTTGTGGAATGCAAACATGAATTATGCTGTGAACATCAGTCCCGATTTTTCGTTTTTCCCGTATTCTATTCCTTATGTTGGAAAAGTATTTGGTTTAGTTAATGACTACAAAACTTTCAGGATATACTATTTGCCGCAGAGCATTACTTATAATATAGCGGCCAAGAGAAGCAGGGGCTATAATTATTTACGGTCATTAAATGGTTTAGTGGCAAAGGCAGATACTGCCAGAGACTTTGGAACAACCAGAGGCATGAGTACTAAATGGAAGATGACGGAAAACGGATTTCTTAATATTAATACTTCGTACTCATTTGATGCGTCATCATCGTTAAGTTATTTAGAGACTGACAGTGATTTGAAGCAGAGAAGAGAAAGCAGAATATGGCAGGACATATTTACGGGTGCGTTCTTCGGTAAGGACTATTCGTTCAATCAAAGTATTGATGTTTCAACTTCTCCAAGGCTGCCCTCGTTTTGGGATATTAATAAGTTTTTAACAATAACAACCGGCTATAATGTCAGGTATTCATGGACAAATGATTTCAGAGTTCCTGAGTTGGGCCGTTCTATTGGTTTCCAAAATAAGGCAAGTGTTGGGTTGACATTTAAATTGAAGGGTATACTGGATCCTTTGTTTGTGGAAACTCCAGATGCACCGGAACCTGCTACACAACCTGCGCCTATAATAAGAAGACCTGCTGTTGAAACTCCCGGCACTGCAAAGAGCGGGGGAGCAGAGTTAGATA
>CAIWTC010000266.1 GCA_903915485.1 uncultured Ignavibacteriales bacterium
ATGTTATTATCAAGTTCATCGTGATTGTTGCCGCGGTTCATGTAAGCCTTGTACATAATTTCACGCAAGCCTCTGTTATCTGCGTATGTCAGGAAAGGCAGAAGTGTAGGTTTATCAATGCTGAATAACCATTTTGCAGGCTGTCCTTTCTCTTTGGCTTTATCTGATGCTTCTTGAATGGACGCAGGGGGAAGTCCTGTTAAGTTTTCTTTTTTATCAACCCAAAGTTCGAACTTTGCATTTTCCCGTCTTACATTATCACCGAATTTAAGTACCAGTTGGCCAAGTTCATCATTGATTTTTCTGAATCTATCTTTTCCTGCGTTATCAAGGTTTGCCCCTCCGCGCACAAAGTCAAGGTAGTTGCTTTTTAGAACAATGGTTTGTTCTGTATTCAATTTCAGTTTTGAATGATTATCATAAACTTCTTTAATTCTTTTGAACAGCTTTTCGTCAAGGTAGATGTCGTCATTATGTTTTGTTAGAAGGGAAGTGACTGTCTCTGCTAGTTTCTGCATTTCGTCATTTGTATTGGCATCCTTCAAACTGTTGAAGACTCTGGCGACTCTGTTTAGAAATGCACCGCTTCTTTCAAGTGCTTCAATTGTATTTTTGAATGAAGGTTTTTCCTTACAATTCATGATTGTAGAAATTTCCAGTTTCTGTAGTTTGATACCTTCTTCGAAAGCGGGGAGGTAATGCTCAAGTTTGATTAAATCAAACGGCGGAGTTTGAAATGGAGTCTTCCATTCAATAAAGAAAGGGTTGTTCATTTTTTTATCCTGACTATAATTTATTCCCGAAAACAGCAATACTGCCGCAATCAGTAAATATATATTTTTCATAAATGATTTCCTTGAAATTTACTAAAGTATTAAAATCTGATAGTAAATATGCAAAAGTTTATGTGGAAAAATTAGCCGTTTATCACATGATGTTGCCGAATAAACTGATTTACTCCCCGGTACGGCAAAGCATACTGCGTTGATAGGATCTATATAAATATTACTTTTTCACTATAACCAGCTGCCCGTTTTCATCAAAGTTTATATGCTGTCCGCGTTTGAAGAAGTGTCCATCCAGTGAGAAGTCCTGTGCTAATTTGCACTGCATCAGTTTGCCGTTTGGGTAGAAGTGAACTCCAACCCCGCCCCCGAATGCATCTGTCCAGAAACTTGCTTCTCTGCATGGGATTCCCTGAATCCATTGGTCTTTTGCCGACCACATCAATTTTAGTTGACCATTCGGATAAAACACTGTATGCCATGTGCCGGGGCCTTCGCCTTTGCATAAATATGATTGGATGTAGGTATCACTTGGAAGACAAACTATGTCCAGTCTTCCGTCTATCAGGAAATTTAATTGTGTGCCGGCAGGGAGGGGTTGTCCAAGGACTGTATCTTCACGGGCAAGAATGCAGGAACTAAGTTTACCGTTTTCAAAGTAATTAACTGTTCCTTGAACATGGTATCCTTGAATCTCCGTGGCTACGCCTGGATTTAGTTCTTTAAAAGTTGTCGGGTGCTGTTCTTCACGACTTCCGAAAACCATCAGCATCGTGAAAATGAAGAGTGCGCAAACGCTTAATGCTCCAAATACATAGTAAGCCGTTTTGGGAGAAACATCATCAGCATTTTTACTGCTGCCTAGAAATAAACATGCTGAGGAAATTGTCATCGGTGTAATTACAAAGAGCCACAGGGCTGATTGCACCTGTTTGAAATTATATAGGCCAAGCTTAAGTATTGTAACTGCAACTATAAATGCTATTAGTGATGCAACAGTGCGGGGGAATTTCTTTGCGAGTTGTGACACACCAAAAATTACGAATGCAACCGCAGCACCGAATAGTGAAACAAGTGAAAGTCCGCCTTCCATGATTATGAATAGTCCTAGAAAAAATCCTACCGTGCTTATTATCATTACTCCGGCTTTTTTGTATTCACCGTTCATCACAAGTCCTGTCAATGCCCGTGCTGCTAATCCGATTGCAATCAGTTCATATAAGATTTCAGGGCGGCGGCCGTGTGCAATTTCGAGCATGCAGAATCCAATCATTGCAACTATGAGAACAACAAATGCCACATCACCTGACTTTGCATGAATAGTCCGCTCCCGTTCATCTACAAACTTAACTCGTAATCCAAACTCCATAACAACAGGTCTAAGCAGATATGCGGTTACAAAAAATATAAAACTTATTTCACTGCCCAAGACTGCGGCAAGAATTCCAAGTGCAGAAAGTATGCATGCACCATAAAAGATTTTATCTCGTTTCATCGATGTCTCCTTCTTCAAGTTCAAAAAGTTGTTCAACAGTTATATTAAATTTCTTTGCAAGGATTAATGCAAGTTTTACAGAGGGGCTATAATCATTTTTTTCAATTGATACGATAGTTTGCCTTGAGACTCCAATCATATCCGCTAACTGCTGCTGACTTAGCTCTCCGTTTTCAAACCGGTATTTTCTTAGATTTGTTTTCATTGTTTAAAGAGTATCTTTGTTTTCATGGAGTTAATATAAATGATAGTTTACAAAATGTCAAATATATTTTACATAATGACTAGAAAAATATACAATAATTGAATGTGGATTATAGAACTGAGAGAAGTATGAAGGGGAGTAAAAAAAGAGTTCCTCAGATATTTATAAAATATTTCTAAGGAACTCTATTAAATTGTTTTAAGAATTATAAGTTTTATTTAGTGCTGTAAGGCTTTCTTTAATGTAAACTTGAATGAACTTCCTTTTCCTTCTTCGCTTTCTACCCAAATTTCACCGCCTAGCTTTTCGACAAATTCTTTGCAGAGTATTAATCCTAATCCGGTACTTGCTTCATCTTCAGTTCCTTTGCTGGAAACTTTTTCGTTTAGCTTGAATAACTTATCAATTTCTTTTTTAGACATTCCAACACCGCTATCGCTAATAGCAACCTCAATAAATGAATCATTAACTGCACTTACTGAAACATTTATTTTGCTCCCGCGGTAAGAAAATTTCACGGCATTCGAAAGAAGATTGCGGAGTATTGTGTTAAGTATGAATTTATCCGCAAGGACTTCTGTTGAACTCTCGCATAATACTGTTATTGAGATTTCCTTCTGTGTTGCGGTTAGAGAAATCAAATCAACATTCTCTCTTAAAATATCGTTAATGCATAAAGCATCTATCTTAATCTCAACTTCACCCCTTTGCATCTTTGCCCAATTAAGCAAGTTATTCAGAAGGTTATACAAGTTTGTCCCTGACTTGTTGAGCATGCTCATAAAGTTAGATATTTCGGCAAGCGTGAAATTGTTAATATCTTGAGCTAGTAATTCCGTTACACCTAAGAAACCATTGAAAGGGCTTCTTAAGTCATGCGCAATAATTGAGAAATATTTATCTTTTTCAGAATTGAGAATAGTTAACTGTTCATTCTTTAACAGAATTTCCTTCTCGGCATTTTTCAGGTCAGTAATATCAACAAATGTAACAACAACCTGCCTGACAGTACCATTTATATTTAATTCAGGGAATGCATCCACCAGCAGCCATACACGGTCAGCTCTGAGAGGACGGTAAACCCCCATAACAACACCCTTGACAGAAATTTTTGAGGAAACAGCAACTGACACCGGGTGTGTTTCTTCCGGGAACGGAGATCCATCTTCATGAATAACATTCCATTCCGTGTCGAAGGAGGTTTTCCCCAAAAATTGATCTTCTGTTAGACCAAGCAGCTCCAATGCTTTCGGGTTATTTACCAATATTTTTGTTTGATGATCATGAAGCAAAACACCGACTTGAAGATTATTTATTAATTCTCTAAATTTTTGCTCATTATTTCTGATTATGAGTTCTGCATTTTTTCGTTCAGTTATGTCTGAGTGTGTCCCCGTCATTATAAACGGTTTCCCATCATTTGTCCACTCCTTAACTTTGCCACGGTCTCGAACCCAAACCCAATGTCCATTTTTATGCTTCATTCTACAGTCAAAATCATAGTAATTTAGAGTGCCGTTGAAGTGCTTATTCAGTAATTCCGCAGACTTTATAGCGTCATCCGGGTGAACAAGTTTCGTCCAAGTATCAATGCTGACAGGAGCGAGTTCTTCCAGAGTGTACCCAATTATCTCTGCCCAGCGTTCATTGAAGCTAGATTCTCCAGTTTGAACATTCCACACCCAAGTTCCTATGTTTGTTCCTTCAATTACGCTTGAAAGAAGATTATTAGTTTCGACTAATGATTTTTCTGCTTGTTTGTTTTGGGTAATATTGTCGAAGATAGCAACGAAGTAATCTTTTTGAGGGCTGGTTACGGAAATTGAAAACCAAATGTTCAGTGCTTTGAAATGTGTCTCGAAATTTTCCGGTTTACCTGTCAAAGCAACTCTCGAATAAACTTCTAATATTTCAGAGTCAGCCCCATGAACCCCGGGTATTGCCTCAGAATTTTTTTTCCCCTTAATATTTTTCATCCCTGTTAAAGTTTCAAAGGCAGTATTAACTTCAATATAAATAAAGTCATTTGGTTGATTATCTGCGTACAACATTTTGCAATATGCAGAACCTTTTCCCATATTCTCAATAACATCACGGTAAACTTCACCTGCAAGCAAGATATGATCAGATACGATTGGGGGATTTTTATGAAGTGCTCTTAACAATTCATTTTCTTTTTTAAGCCCATTCAGTTCTAACAACAGTTCTTCTTTTGACTTAACAATCTCACTCATATAGTCTTCCGTAAACTTGAAAAAAATGTCTATGCTAATATATACATATATATAAATGCAAAAATCAAGAATTTAAAACAATTACAGTTAAATCCGCGTAATAACTTACCTACATTAGGCTATTGTTCTCGTTCTGGGGGAGTGTGATGCAGCAGTCAGTATTATTGTAAACTCTGTGTATTTTCCATATTCGGAGTTAACGGTAATTGTGCCGCCGTTTTTTTCTATGAATTGCTTGCACAGAATTAATCCTAAACCCGAGCCTTTTTGAGGTGAGTTGCCGACTTTGCTGTTAGTATCAAGATTAAATAATTTTTCGATATCCTCAGGCTTAATTCCAATACCGTGATCTCTTATAAAGATAATGACATTTTCGCCTTCTTCACGAGCAGAAATAATGATTGCCTCTCCGTCATTATTGAATTTTACAGCATTGTTTACAATATTCCTGATTACCAGCGAGATAGTCTGTTCATCTGCCAATAAATAAGTATCTTTCGGAATATCGCATAATACGGTCATGTCACGCTGTTTAGCAAGAGGGGAATATAAATCAACAAGTTCTTTCACAATTGCGTATAGATGAACCGGTTTCGGCGTAATAGTCAATTCACCCAGCTGCGCCCGCGACCATGCCAGCAAGTTTTCAACTAGGCGAAATGCTTTTTTTGCGGAATCGGAAATATCATTAGTAAATGAAAGTTTTTCTTCATCTGATAATTCCGGATACATCCCTATCAATGTGTCAGAAAATCCAAGTATAGCTGCAAAAGGACTTCGCAAGTCATGGGAAATAATAGAAAAGAATCTGTCCTTTGTAGCGTTTGCCTCACGCAGTTTTTGTTCAGATTCAACCAGTGCTCTTTCAATCGCCCTTTTTTCAGTAATATCGTTTATTACTCCGATAACTCCGGAAATTGAACCATCAAGATTTTTTACAATGGATTTACTGATGGCGACTTCTTTTTTAATCCCATTTTTATCTGTAATAAATGCCTGATAATTAATTATCTCAGCATTCTCCTGTTCGTTTTCGGCAGGAGGTTCAAGACCATCATCGATAGACTCAGACATTACTTCGCCCAATGGGTAGAATTTAATTTCGTTGGCAGTCCGACCAAGAAGTGATTCAAATAATTTGTTGCATCCAAGCACTGTTGCCTCGATATCTGCAAAATATGCGGGAACGGCCATATTATTCAGCATCGCAATAATAAAATCATTGAATATGCCTGACATATCAGTACTAACGAACTGATTGAAAACATCACCAAAACTCTCTGCTCCTAGTAGTGCGGAATTTACATTTCCCTCACTCGTCATTGAACTGTTTAATTTTATGACCTGGTTTTCTAAATCTTCAACTATTTTTATTAATTCTTCTTTGCTTAACTCTGAGTAATCCATGAATTCTTATATTTTCTTAATATTATTAAAAACAAACCTTCTCTTGTCTAAAATACTAAAACTGATGAAGAATCAAATCAATGAAATATGAATTGAAATGAAAAAGTTTGATTTATGTCCGGTACCGGAACTTAAGCACAAGGAACACAAAGGTTTTTCTAAGGTGAAAAAGGCGGAGTATAATATAGAATGTTATAAAAATATATCGATAAACGATAAATATATATTGACAAACGGGCAATTATTCTATATTTTAGGAAATACTTTTTGAAATAGTAAAAAGGATTCATCTATGAAAAAGATTAGAAACCTAAGTGCAAAAACAATATATGGATTTTTGAGTATTGCTTTGGGAATGTGTTTTGCAAATTTAGCAGCAAGTATTGGACTGTTAATTTATTCACTTATTTATAAAATGCAACTACCCTCAATAACTGAACTTCCTGTTTTGATGCGTATCAATAACCACACATTTCTGCAGGATATAAATCAAACAGCAATAGTCAGCAGAATTCAAGGTTCGCTGCTGTTAGTCAGTTCATCAACAGGAATAAAACTATTTACTTCAATTTATCAAATTGTTCTGATTATAAGTACCGGGTTATGTCTGTGGATAATGAGGAAAATTATTTGGACAGTAATCCAAGGAGAACCATTTGTTCCCCAAAATGGAAAGAGAATTAAAGTACTAGCGATGATAGTAATTTTTGTTCCGTTAATCTTGCAGGTAAGTGCTTATTTCGTGACCAAGAATGTTATTACCCAATTGAATTTTATTGATACAACTCTTGATGCGGAGTTGATGGGGAGAAGCACATTGATTGTTTGTATATTTTCAGGACTATTGCTCTTTGTGATATCGGAAGTTTTCAGAATAGGTACTTCTCTTAAAGAAGAACAAGAATTGACAGTGTAAGGAAGAGTATGCCGATAAGAATTAATTTAGATGTAATGATGGCGAAACGAAAGATTTCGTTAAATGAACTTGCAGAGAAAGTTGGAATAACTCAGGCAAATCTTTCAATTCTGAAAAATGAAAAAGCAAAAGCCATCAGGTTTTCAACACTTGAAAAACTGTGTGAAGTTTTGGAATGCCAACCGGGGGATATTTTGGAGCATAAGGTTGACTAAATTCTGTACGGTTTAATTATTTAATTCAAATCAGCATTCGTTTTTTAATATTAAATAATATTTCTTAACTTTGCGCAATTGTTTCACCATCAAGGAATTGACCACTGTTACTGACGAGAAAAATGGTTTGGGTTATCCTTATAGATGCACTGGCTTTGCTTTTCGGCATCGCGGGCATCTATCATGTTTCGGCAAAAGCCGGACTGCCTTTCAATATAAGGAGTGTTGACAATAAACTTCTTATCATTTCAGAAACTTCTATAGCGTCAAATAAATTATCATCTCCCAATCTTGTAAGTCTGAATGGTCAAATAACGCGTACACTTGAGGAAGTGGAGTTTCTATGTGATGGTTTAGCAATAGGGGACCCCATGTTGGTCGAAGTAAGGGACAGCGGAAAATCTATTACTTCAACAATAGCACTTACTCCGTATTACTCGCTCCGCTACCTGATTGTTCTGATAATTGTGGCTACGCTCTATTTCGTTCTCGGGGTGATAGTTTTCTTCAGGCAGGCATCAAGGGATAAAGCGGCGGTGCCTTTCCATTGGTTGATGGTGTGCACCTTTCTTGTTATTACTTCTACATGGGGGAGGTACACGGTGTTTCCCGTTGGATTGGGAGTTGTCATCCGCGGAATATTTTCAACTGCATACGCATTTCTTCCAGCAACATTTGTTCATCTAACATTTTGTTTCCCAAAAGTTAAATGGAGCAAATTCTTGCGGGTGCTTGGACCGTTATATTTAATTGCATTCATAATTTCTATAGCTATGGTTGTATTATTTACGCAGGCCTCCGGAAATAAATCAATTGCATTATTTGAAAATTATCTTGCGGTATTTGACTTATGCCGTTATGGCTTTGCCGCATGCGGACTATTCAGTGTGGGGAATTTTATTCATTCATACATCTATTCCTCAGAAGAGTTAGAACGGAGAAAGTTGCGGTGGATACTGCTTGGTACTGCTGTCGGGCCAATTTCGTTCATCGCGCTATGGCAAATCCCTCAGTTACTAACTTCACACGGACTGATTGATGAAGAGTTTATTTTGCTTATCATGGGAATAATCCCCATTACTTACTCTATTTCAATGGTGAGGTATAATGTTCTCAATATTGATTTTATCATTAATAGAAGTACTGTGTATGCAACCCTGATTGTAACTTTATCAGGTATATATGTTGCCATCATTGCGGGGTTCATAGCGCTTGTAGGCGTTATTTCCGTTTCAACATCATACTTGGTTTCGGCATTTGCCGCCTTGATTATTGCATTGATTTTCGAACCTGCAAGACGAAAAATTCAAAAATTTGTAGATAAAAAATTTTTTCGACTGCAATATGATTTTCGTGAGGCCCAAAAAGTTATTATATCGGATATCCACAATTCATTAAGCGTTGAGGAGGTCGGCACTAAATTAGTAAGTCAGATAAATTCATTCATTCCACTTGAAAACATTTCCTTGTTTAAGGAGTCAGATGGCAATATAAATCTTGTTGCCTGCATAAATTTATCTTACGACAAACAAGTAGCGATAATACATCACTCGGAAATTCTCGCACATAAATCAAAGTTGCCCGTTGTATGTGATCATTATTTTGAGCACGGGACGAAGAATATTATAGTTCAGAATGATAATTTCAAAAATATTGATTTGGCCGCTTCGTTTCCTTTAGTCTCTGAAAGTTCTGAAATTATCGGATACCTGTTCTGCGGAAAAAAGAAATCGGGATTGAGGTTTAGTCTTGAAGATGTGGAATTGATAACGGCATTGACTGTGCAGTCCGCTCTAATAATCCAGAGGATTCAGCTTCAAAATAAATTACTGCTTGAACAGGCTGAAGGTTTGCGCCTTAAAGAATTAAGTGAGTTGAAATCATATTTTGTTTCGAGCGTTTCTCATGAATTGAAAACACCTCTTACTTCAATTAAAATGTTTTCGGAGTTGCTTCAAATTACTGAAAATATTTCTGCATCAGCGAAAAGCGAGTACCTCGGAATAATTGATGGAGAAAGTGAAAGGTTGAGTAGGCTGATTGATAATATTCTTGATTTTTCTAAAATCGAGAGAGGTGTTAAAGAATATGTATTCCAAAAAGCATCATTAAATGAAATTGTTGAGGGGATTATAAAAACTATGCGATATCAATTTGATAAAGCAAAGATGAAAATACAATATCAACCCATGATTGAGAATGCAATAGTATTAGCTGATGTTGATTCTGTCATTGAGGCGGTTATGAACATTATGTCAAACGCAATAAAATATTCTGAGGGAGAGAAAAAAGTAACAATCGACATAGTTGAAGACGGGAAATATTATGGTGTTAGTGTGTGTGATGAGGGAATAGGCATTCCGCCTGAAAATATTGATACTATATTTGAGCCATTTTTGCGACTGAAATCCTCAGGAACAAATCATGTCGCAGGCACGGGTTTGGGTTTAGCAATTGTAAAACATATTGTTGAGGCGCATCATGGGAGGATAGAAGTTAAAAGCGAAATTGGTAAAGGAAGTATATTCACATTATTATTCCCAAAATATGAGGAAACTGTATGAAAAAAATTTTTGTAATCGAAGATGATTCTTCTATTGCTAAAGGATTATGTATTGCTCTTCGTGAGGATGGCTTTGATGTTGATTCGGAATCAGATGGACTGAAAGCATACAAAAAAGTTTTGGCAGGCAATTTTGATATTATCCTCTTAGATATCATGCTCCCCTCAAAAAATGGAATAGATATTTGTCGTGACTTGCGGAAAGAAGATGTTATGGTTCCAATAATAATGCTTACAAGCAAAAAGGAAGAAATTGATAAAGTCCTCGGTTTAGAGATAGGTGCAGATGACTATGTAACAAAACCATTTAGCGTACGCGAATTATCAGCACGAATAAAAGC
>CAIWTC010000267.1 GCA_903915485.1 uncultured Ignavibacteriales bacterium
CAAAATCTAATATTGGAGTTGAAAGCCCTTTATATGTAAATACGCTTGCCGAAGTAGAAGCCTTAAGGCGGAAACTTAAAGAAGCAAAGAGTGACGATAACAACTCTTCAAAGTCTGATATTTTGGCCCCGTATAAAATTGCCCCCGAAATTGCTCTTGAATATATGCGCCGATATCGTGAAGTTGACATACAGAATAAGTTTTTAGAAATTATTCTTCCCATTTATGAGCAGACAAAGTTTGATGTTCAAAAAAGCATTCCCGCAATATTGCCTCTTGAAAAAGCTGCTCCCCCAAAGCTTAAGGAATACCCTAAGCGCACATTTATTATTTTATCAGTTGCATTTATAGCCTTATTCCTGCATATGTTCTTATCAGTTCTTGGTGAGTATTCATTGCGCTCTAAAGACTCTAATTTGGAGTTACTGCAGAAAATGGCTAAGTTTGCTGAGAAAACCAAGAAGTTCTATCGGATAAAAACAGCCTAATTTTCGATGCATATATCTCTATTCCTTTTAGTAATTGGTATATGCCTCATCATTACCGGAAGATTTTTGTTCAAGCAATGGTTAAATCCATTTAGCTTATACACTATTCCGTGGATGATAATACTCATAATGTTTCATCTTAAGTTTATGCTTTTTGATGATTTAGTTACAGAGGCATGGGTCGTCATTATTCTAGGGTTCATCTCTTATGCTATTGGTGTGTTGATTGTGTTTCCGATAATTAAGTTGGGTAATAGATTACCCGTTAAGCACTTAAATCCCTCTTTTTTTGGATTTAGCGATAATCAGTTTAAGTTGCTCATTTTTATCTTCGGGGCGATTGGTTTACTTGGGGCAATTCAGCATTGGATGGTGCTGATGCGAATGTTTGGAGGAGTTCAGGAAGTTTTAATTGCGGCGAATATAATTTATGCTATGCGGGTTGAGGGCGGTCTTCCGGATGTTCTTCCTTATTTATCTTTTTTTTCTTTTGCCGGAACATTACTTGTAGGGGCGCGGATTGCCTTCCGCGGAAAATTAGGATTTATTGATATTCTCCCAATAATTGCGCTGATTTTAAAGGAAATAGCTAATTTTGGGAGGGCGGGAATTTTACAGGGATTTTCCGAACTGTTTATTGGTTTTATTATTTGTAGAACGATTGTGAAATACTACAATATTGAGGGGCAAAAAATTAATGTTAAAAACATTGCTTTGGCTGTTCTAATTCTTTTGACACTTGTAATTAGTAGCACTTCAACTGTTAGATTTTTCAGAGGGACAACGGAAAACTACAAACAATCCTCTCGTGAGTTAGGTGCAATGCGATCAAATCTTATACTTACTCCTTCAATTTATCTTTATGCCAGTGGCCATATTGGTGTGTTGAGTAAGTATCTAGCTCAGAACAATGAGACCGCTTCATTTGGAGAAAATACTTTTTTGCCGGTTTATCATGTGCTTGCTAAGTTTCATTTTTCGAATAAAACAGGATTCTACCAAAAGCCATATTTCATACCTGTATGGATAAATACAGGTACATACTTGCGGGAAATACATGCTGATTTTGGAATTGCGGGAGTTCTAATTATCCCATTCCTATTGGGCTTTTTCTCAACTTATTATTGGTTTAAGGTCAGACAAACAGCGTCGCCTTATCAGTTTGTAATACTTACCGGTCTTCTAACAATAGTAACTATGTCGTTTTTAGTTATGATAACAAGAGATGCAAATTTTATTCTTACGAATACTTTGTTGCTATGTTCTTTTGGTATTTTGGAAATTTTACCGAAAATATCAAAACGTATCAAAATGAGGATATTCGGCGATGCCACATAAAGCAAAAGGTTCAATCGTTAAGAATATCTTTTCAATTTTCATTGGACAGTTCTTAAACTTATTTATGAGTTTTTGGGGAATCAGCATTGCGGCGAGATATCTTTCCTTAGATGCATTTGGGGACTTTAATTACTTTGTTGCGCTAACTATGATAATTTCAAAAGCAATAGACCTTGGTATGAGATCG
>CAIWTC010000268.1 GCA_903915485.1 uncultured Ignavibacteriales bacterium
ACATCAGTGTCAAACTTAACTTCAATCATAAATGTATGAAGTGTATCTTCTTTCACTTTGTCAAGTAGTGCATCTTCATAATAATTTTCAGATAAGTCTTCGCAGTATTCATCAATCATCTCGAGGACTTCAGCCTTAAGGCGTTCGCCCAATAACACTTTATTGCGTTGTGAATAAATAATACTTCTTTGCTGATTCATAACATCATCGTATTCGAGCAAACGCTTACGAATCGAAAAGTTATTCTCTTCAACTTTCTTTTGTGCTCTTTCAACCGATCTCGTGATAAGCGGGTGTTGAATTACTTCACCTTCTTTAAGTCCAAGTCTCTGCATTACGGAAGCCATTCTGTCCGAACCAAAGAGTCTCATCAAATCATCTTCAAGTGACAGAAAGAACTTAGTTGTTCCTGGGTCACCCTGACGGCCTGAACGGCCTCTCAACTGTCTATCAATGCGTCGGGACTCATGTCGTTCTGTACCTAAAATGTAAAGTCCGCCTTTTTCCACAACACCGGGTCCAAGCTTAATATCGGTTCCACGACCAGCCATGTTTGTAGCAATTGTAATTGCACCAATTTGTCCAGCATAAGCAACAACTTCAGCTTCCCGCTGATGTTGTTTAGCATTCAATACATTGTGAGGGACACCTTTTCTCTTAAGCATTCTACTGAGTGTTTCAGAAACATCTACCGAAGTTGTACCAACAAGAACAGGTCTTCCTTCTTTTCTGAGTGCTTCAATCTGCTCAATAACAGCATTAAATTTTTCGCGTTTTGTTCTATAAACAGCATCGTCATCATCTAATCTGGATAATGGTCTGTTTGAGGGAACGACAACGACTTCAAGTTTATAGATTTCAAAAAACTCGCCTTCTTCTGTTTCCGCAGTTCCGGTCATACCCGCAAGTTTTTTATACATTCTAAAATAATTTTGTAGTGTGATAGTAGCCAAGGTTTGAGTGTCGCGTTCAACATGTACATTTTCTTTGGCTTCTATCGCCTGATGCAATCCGTCAGAATATCTTCTACCCGGAAGAACACGGCCAGTGAATTCATCTACAATTGCAACTTTACCATCTTCAGTGATTACATATTCATCATCTTTTTCAAACAATGTATATGCCTTGAGAAGCTGATGCAAAGTATGAATCCTATCACTCTTTTCGGAATAATCATGATATAGAACATCTTTCATTTTAGATTTTTGTTCTATTGATATAGTCTCATCATGCTCGAACTTGCTTATTTCAGTTCCCAAATCCGGAAGCACGAAAAAGGTCGCGCTTTCTTTTGAGCCTTTTGCTAATTCTTCGCGTCCCTGTTCTGTAAGGTCAATCGTGTTGTTTCTCTCATCAATAACAAAGTACAAATCATCATCAATCACATGCATGTTCTTTCCTTTTTCACGCATGAATTCCATTTCGATATCTTGTACTAATTTTTTATTGACAGGGTCTGATAATACTTTTGTAAGTCTTCCGTTTTTCGGCAGGCCTCTTTGAGCGCGGAATAAACACTTCCCTGCTTCATAATCGCTGTCTTTTTTATTTCCGTTTTCTAATAATTCTTCCGCCTCTTTAACAAGTTTTCCTACTAGTGAAGTTTGAAGACGATAAAGTCTTTCGATCAGCGGCTTCATTTCATTAAACTTTTGGTCATCAACATCAACAGAACCTGAAATAATAAGCGGAGTTCGTGCCTCATCTATAAGAACCGAATCCACTTCATCTACTATTGCAAAGTTGTGTACTCTCTGTACTTGATATGTTTTGTTGAGCGACATGTTATCGCGTAAATAATCGAAACCAAATTCATTATTTGTTCCGTAAGTAATATCGTAGTTATAATTAACACGGCGATCTTCTGAATCCATATTGGTCAATATTACACCGACGGTCATTCCATGGAATCTAAATATTTCTCCCATCCACTCTGAATCTCGCTGTGCCAGGTAATCATTTACTGTTACAAGATGTACACCTCTGCCTGAAAGTGCATTAAGGTATAGCGGCAATGTAGCGACAAGTGTTTTACCTTCGCCTGTTGCCATCTCTGCGATTTTACCCTGATGCAGTGCAACACCGCCCATTAACTGAACATCGTAAGGTACAATTTCCCAAGTGAGGTTATGCCCCATTACCTTCCAACTTTTTCCGACTAGTCTTTTGCATGTTAGTTTTACAACTGCAAAAGCCTCAGGCAGTAATTCTTCAAGTATCTCTTCATACTTTTCATCAAGACTGCTGTTTAGTTCATCTAGTTGTTCATATATTCCCTTATGCTCGATGTCTTCATTTGACTGCAATTTAGCATTCAGTTCTTCAATTTGTGCTCGCAAGTCAGCAGTAAAGTCCTGAATTTTATTCTTAAACTCAACAGTCTTTGCACGCAATTCATCATCTGTGAGAGATTCTATTTGTGCATAGCACACATTTATCTCATCCACAATCGGCTGAAGTAGTTTTATATCTTTAGATTTTTTGTCGCCAAATAGCTTTTTAAGTAACTGCAACATTAGTTTTAAGCTCCAATATTCATTTTCAAATTTAAACCATTAAATTACACAATCTTTAGGGACTTTAAAAGATAATAAATATTATCTTTTTACTCCCCGAACAACCTGAACAATTCCAAATGTAAGGTTATTTCTAACAACATTCGAAAATCCTGACTCAGAAAGTTCCTTTATTAAATCAACTTTCATATCAAACTCCTCCACTGATTCAGGCAGATATGTATAAGCACTCTTATCCCCCGAAATTAAATTGCCAACAAACGGCAGCACCTTCTTAAAGTAAAACATATACCCCCATCTGACAAGTTTATTCTGCGGAAGGCAAAATTCTAAAACAGTAACAACACCGTCTTTATCAAGTACGCGAAAAAATTCATTAAACCCCTGATGTATATTGTGAAAATTCCTAACACCAAACGCAACCGATATATTTGTAAAACTGTTATCTTTATAAGGGAGGGCTTCGGCTACACATTGTACTCTGCAATTTTTCCCCCATGAAAATTTTTGGTCAAGCATTCTTAACATTTCAAATGAAAAATCAGCCGTATAAATATTTCCGATACCGCGTCTGTGCGCTTCCTGAGAAAAGTCACCTGTCCCACAGGCAACATCCAATAGAATTGTACTGCTATTTAACTTAGTCAAATCAAATGCTTTTTTTCTCCAATAATAGTCAATACCAAAACTCAGTAAATGATTTAATAAATCATACCGCTTGGCTATTGAGTCAAATATTCTTTTTACTTCTTTCTTCTTATCCATTATACTTTATGTTCGTTTTAGTAGTTACTTATTTATAAATTATTTATGTTAATATTATTTCTGCTGAATTCTATTATATATTTTTTTACTTATCATCATTGAAATTACCATTGCTAAAGTTCCGCCAAGTAAATCGACAAAATAGTGATACCTCAAATATACAGTCGAAAAAATAAGCATCGAACCTATAATGCACAATAAGTATCTGGTTCTGTCTTTGTATTTAATTGACAAGTACATTACCATAAGAGTCATCATAGTATGCCCGCTTGGAAACACATCCCTTTGAACCATAGCCATAGGGTTAGGTGTACCACTCGGGATGGATTCTCCTGAGTTAATTACTTCTCTAATAAAATTTGCCGCCCATAAACCTGGTAACTCAATGTTATTGAATTCAAAATTGTGGAGAGTAAATCTTGGACCAACCGCAGGCAAGAGCAGATACCCCACATACGAAAAAAAATACCCGAACACTACTGTATAAATTACAAAATCAACTTCCTCAAACTTCTTACGGAGGAATAAAGAAACCGCCAAAACAACCGGGAGGAAATAGAATGTGGAATATACTATTTGAAGAACCTCAGTGAGAAACGGATGAGATATTTTATAAAGCGCTTGAGTTGGGTTTACTCCAAATATAGCATGATCAATTTTGATTAATATCCAATCATAATCGTGCGGGTTTAGTTGCCTAACCAATAGATATACTTCTTTAAAGGTAATAAATATTAGCGGCGCGGGATACCAATACGAAATAACTTTCCAAAATCTACCGGGTTTTCTATCCAAACTATCAGTCAACACGAACATTGAACTTATTATAAACACATTTGCTGCGCCTAATAAATACCAAAACTTTATATTAGTATTGAATATCAGTATTAACGCCGTCAACAAAGAATAGAACACAAAGGTCACTAATTCTAAAGGCCGCATTTTCTTAAATATTTTCAGAACACTACTCAAGTATATTATTCCTGATTTTCTTTTTGCTTAAAATATTCTGCTAATAACTGGAACTGCTGGTAGGTTAATTGCTCAGCACGATTATTCAAATCAATAGGCATTCCACTCTCCTCACACAAGTGACCAAAATCCGACTTCAATGAATTCCTCAAAGTTTTCCTTCTCTGACTGAATGCTGCTTTTACAACTTTCTTAAAGTAACCAAAATCAAATGCACTATCAAACGGTTTCATTCTGATATGGAGTATTGCAGATTCAACATCAGGCTGCGGATAAAACGATGTAGAAGGCACCTTAAAGCAAAGTTTCACATCGGCGACACTCTGAATCAGAACTGAAAGAATTCCATAAGCCTTATGATTTGAAGGCGATGCAATCCGCTGAGCCACTTCCAATTGAAGCATTATAATGATATCTTCAATAACTTCTCTCGATTCAAGTGCGGCGAACAGTATTTGTGACGAAATGTTGTAAGGAATGTTCCCTACCAATCTAAGGTTTCCCCCGATTTTTTGCGAATAAGCCTTAAAATCAAACTTTAGTATATCTCCATGAATTAAAGAGGCTGATTCATATTTCGCTTTCAACTCATCAATTAGCCTGTTATCAATCTCAATCAATGTCAAATTAGGGCAAAATTTAACAAGTTCAGTCGTCAAAACTCCCGGTCCGGGACCAATTTCGATGATATTCTCGTTTTTTTGAGGATTTATCTCCTCTATAATTTTTTCTAATATCTCTTTGTCCTGTAAAAAATTCTGTCCAAATCTTTTTAATGGCCTAAGGGGTGTATTTTTATTTCCGGATAATTGCATTTCTATAAATTTTATTTTTTAATGTTATAATATAATGTTTTATATTTAAACGCTTCTCTTATTCACGGTTTGGAAATTTAGCACTATGAAAAAAAATTACATCATCAGCATAGATTTTGGCGGTACCAAAATCCTCTCTGCTTTGGTAAACTCTAAAGAAGGAATTATTGCAAGAGTAAAAAAGTCAACAAAAGATGCAGCAACAAAAGCAGAATTGGCGGCTTTACTTTATGAAAGCATCGTAGAACTGTTGGACGGCAATAATGTTTTAGAAACATCAGTTAAATCAATCTGCATCGGCGCGCCCGGTTCAGTTGACCCTTTCACTGGCGTCATTGGGCTTGCCCCTAATTTGGGATTTCAAAATTTTAACATCAAAGATGCGCTGCAGAAATTTACTGACATACCCGTACTACTTGAGAATGATGTAAACCTTGCCGCATTGGGAATAGCAAACTTTGATGTTGCGAAAGATAAACAAAATGTATTAGTTGTCTTTATCGGAACCGGCATCGGCGGCGGTTGGATTTTGAATGGAAATATATATAGAGGGAACACATACGCGGCCGGCGAAATAGGACATATGCATGTTCTTGATAACGGTCCCATATGCGGTTGCGGCAACAAAGGCTGTTTTGAGGCCGTCGCCAGCAGGTCTGCAATGGTGCGTGATATCGTTAAGGATATAAAATCCGGCAAGCGAAGTAAACTTTCCAAACTGGTAAAAGCAAAAGCTCAAATTAAAAGCAAATCACTTTATAACGCTATGGCATCCGCTGACCCTGTTACTGCTTTTCATGTGCATAAAGCCTGCGCTGCAATCGGGAAAACTCTTGCAGGAATAAACAACCTTATGAATCTTGATATGATAGTCCTAGGCGGGGGTGTGATTGAAGCAATGAAAGCATTTACTGTTCCGATTATCAAAACAACATTCAACCAATTTTCACTAAAGCAGTCCTCTAAAAAAACGAAAATAGTTGTCAGCAAACTTCTTGATGATGCTGCACTTTATGGAGGAATTCCCCTAACAAAAGAATTCCTGAACATCGAAGTTTAATATTTTCCCAATTCAGATGCACTTTATGCAATGCAAAGTGCATCTGAATTTACTTGCCCTAAAAGCAAATTAATCA
>CAIWTC010000269.1 GCA_903915485.1 uncultured Ignavibacteriales bacterium
GGTAACGCCGCGCAGAACTTGCTTTTCGCCGAAAGACTTAGTGAGGTTGTTAAATTCTATCATGATGCTGCTCTTATAGTTAAAGTTCTTTTATTAACCGTTCAATTACTTCTTTTGAAGTTATGCCGTCCGCTTCAGCATTAAAGTTAGTTATTATGCGGTGACGCAAAATTGGAACAACTGAATATAGTACATCGTTTATGTCCGGAGTGAAGCGGCCTTCAATTAATGCTTTGGTCTTTGCCGCTAAAATTAAAAACTGTGAAGCGCGTGGGCCTGCTCCCCATCTTACTAATTCCTTGATGAACTGCGGAGCGTTATCGTTTGCGGGACGGGTTTTACTTACAAGCTTCACTACAAAATCTATAATATTATCTGCAACGGGAACTTTGCGGATTAATTCCTGAAAAACTCTTAACTCACTACCGCTTACGACTTTATTCAGTTTAGCAGAGTACTCGCCTGTTGTAAGTCTTAAAATTTCTGCCTCTTCTTTTGCATCAGGGTAACCGAGCCACAGATTAAACATGAATCTGTCAAGTTGTGCTTCAGGTAAAGGATATGTTCCTTCCTGCTCAATAGGGTTTTGAGTTGCTAAGACGAAGAACGGTTCATCGATGGGATAGGTTTTCCCGGCAATGGTGATGCGTTGTTCCTGCATTGCTTCGAGTAGTGCGCTTTGTGTCTTGGGCGGTGTACGGTTAATTTCATCTGCTAAAACTACATTTGCGAATAGTGGTCCGCGGATGAATCTGAATTCCCTGCGTTTGGTAACGGGGTCTTCTTCAATTAACTCAGTACCGGTAATATCTGAAGGCATTAAATCGGGAGTGAACTGAATGCGGTTGAAATTTAAATCAAGTACATTAGCCAGTGATTTAATGAGCAATGTTTTTGCAAGACCGGGAACACCGACAAGCAGACAGTGACCTTTAGACAAAAGCGAAATCAGCAGTTGATGAATTATTTCATCCTGACCGACTATAGCTTTTTTAAGCTCGCTTTTTATAAGCGAAACTTTTTCATTCAGTTCTGCGGCTGCCCTTGCATCGGGATGTTCGTGTAAATTGCTCAATTCATTTCTCCCTTAAAGACGGATTTCCCAAAAGATTTTTCCTTTTAATTCGTCCATCCATTTAGAATATAATTTTTGTTTTTTGTATTCGTCAGCTAAGCGTTTTAAGTCGGAGTAATCAACTTCAACATCTGGTTTGTGTTGAGTAATTCTTTTTTCAAGCCAAACGATGTGGTATCCGTAATTGCCGCCTGAATAGTCAACGCGCTTAGCGTAACTGATTTCGTTGTCTTTAAGTTTGCTTACGATATCAAGTAAGTTTTTGTCCATCTGTTCTAAGTAGAAGGTTCCAAGCATTCCGCCGAATGAAGAAGTTTCGTTATCGTTGCTGTATTTTTTTGCGAAATCCTGAAACGAACCTGCTTTATGAACAATACTGTCACGGACATTATTTAGAAAATCAATAGCGGACAAATCAGCGGTAGATTCATTTTTGATTTTAACAAGTATGTGGCGGGCCTTTACTGCTTCGCCGCGTCTATCCATCAACTGAATGATGTGAAAACCTGCAGGGGACTCTACAACACCCGAGAGTTGATTTGTTTGTAAGGCAAAAGCAGCAGCTTCAAATTCAGGATAAAAAACACCACGCTTTACGAAGCCTAAGTCACCGCCTGCAACTGCACTGCCGGGGTCTTCAGAATACTTCTTTGCTAAAACCGCAAAATCAGCACCTTGCTTGATAGAATCTAAAAGAGCCAATGCCTGTTTGAAATATTTTTCTTTTACTTCTGCAGAAAGTTTAGGGTTTCTGAAGATGTGGTAAATTTTATTTCTTTCGGGAATTACGCCGAGACTGTCTTTAAATTTTTTGTAAAACTCTTCTACTTCGCGGCGGCTAGCATCGATTAAACCAAATTTCTTTTCCTGAAGTTTCTGAACAAGTAATTCTTTCTTCACATTGTCCCGAAGTTCGCGTTTGATTTTTTCAATACTCATTCCGTACATCTGCTCGACTTTTTCTTTTCCACCATATTGTTGAGTAAGTGTGGATATCTGATATTCAATCTGACGGTTAATGTCTTCATCGGTAACAGCAATTGAATCGATGAGTGCCTGAGCGTATGCAAGTTTTTCTTCAATAATATTATTTAATACTTGTCCTTTCAATTCAGGATTGTTTGGATTAGCTTTCTTCTGTGCAACAAGCATTGCCACCTGGAAGTCTAATTCACTCTGCATGACAATTTCGTTATCCACTACGGCGACAATTTTGTCAATAGTCTCCTGTGCAGAAGCAAAGGAGGTCAGCAGTATAAGTATTAATAATAATTTTTTCGTAGATTCAATCATTGGAACTTTCACAATTGTAAAATTTAATATTGTAATTTAGCTATAGACAAATTCCTACCCAAAAGTTTCTCTGTTTCTTTTCAGTGAATTGTCATCTCAATTTTGTTAGACGAATACAACTTGGATATATATTCATCTAAAAAGGCTTTTCTTTTCTGCTCAATAATCCGCTCTGAAACCAGGTGATTAACCGCAAAAAGCGGCGGAACTTCCCCGCTTCTGATTGTACTTGTCAGTTCCAGCACCCAGAAAATTTTGTTTCCATCTTCAAACACTAAGGAAATCTCCTCCTGCGACATCAGCGGAAGCAAACGGCTCTGCAGCGCACTGAATGTTTGGTGTACTGACAGAAGTGAATTACTCTCAATTTTAGTAACAGCAGGATGTTTGATAAACGTATTTATTGTCTTATCCCATCCGGTTTGCATGGCCTCAGAGCGAAATGAGTTTGCCGCGCTGTTATCCTTAAAGTAA
>CAIWTC010000270.1 GCA_903915485.1 uncultured Ignavibacteriales bacterium
CACACTAAATGTTGCGTTTTTAACATTTATTGTAACAAATTAATGTGTGTCGATTTCTCCCTGACTCTCCGCAATAACCCCTTAAGTACTTGTTATTTAAGGGGTTATGTGTTTTAAAGCATTAGTGTTTGCCAGAAGCATGCCATAAATTTACCCCATCCTCACATCAATTCGAACTATTTGTCCATCTCGAATATTCTTTGAAAACGGTTCTGGAATAACCGCGCCTTTTAGTACAGTTTTCTTGCCATTTTTGCTTCTCAAGATATAACTTACAGCGAAAATCTTATTTTCCCCAAAAGTATCCTTTCTCTGTGGATTGTGATACACGACTAATGTCTTCCCCATAAAATTGAAGGCGTATGTATTGGCGGGTAACTCAATCTTCAAAACTTTTCCCTCAATTGATGTCAGCGTTGTATGTGATTTTTCGCGAGTAAAATATTCACCCTTCAATACCGGAGCAAAAGTGAGTTCGAGTTGTCCTTTGCTATTTATCGTAAAAGGTTTAATGCCAACATTCATATACATCCACATATGCACAAACTCAGCAGTGCTTCCTGAGAGCCTTGCAACAAAGCCTTGACCATGGAGTGCTTTATCATTATGTCCACTCGAGACTATGAATGACGAATTTTCCAGAATGCTTCTTCCGTATTTTTCAGGCGACATAAATGCAACGCAACAAGTTTCAAATGCCTTATAGTATTCATCATAAAGTCCTGCCCGCAGAATTTCTAATAAATATTTATACTCCATATGCAGCCAAATTGATTCATTCTCAAGCCAACCCCTTGGAAATACGCGCGTACGGCCAATCTCTTCAGTTTCTGCTTTAATATTTTCATTAACCTTATACATCTTCAACTCTCGGTCAAACAAAGCACTCTTTTCGACAAGTTTATGAAGTTTCAAAGCTGATTCATTATTTTGCTCACAGCGCATTGCATGCACAAATCCTTCAAGAAAAAGCGGCATGTCATTTCGTTCATATCTCAATGGACGCACGAAAGGGCCTTCTTTAGCAGGTGTAGCACCTTTTACTAATTCATATTTCACAACATTGTGATAAAAATAAGTTGGAAAAAGTCCATCCTTGCGGGTAGCCTTTTTTAAGCCCTCATCTATTTTGACTATAAGCGCTTGCAGGAAAACATATATTTCCGAAATAGAAATATTTTTCTCAACTCCTGAAATTCCATTACGGATTTTTTTGCGGTAAACCTCTTTTATTTGATTGGATTTATTCCAATAATCGTATTCTGAAGAATGCAGTTTCAGAAGTCCTTTCAAATTATGGATAAACTGCGCAAGTTCTTCATATACAGGAACCTTCATCTCGCTATTAACTTTAATTTCCTGCAGTGATTTAATTAAGAACGATGCTAAGCGTTTAAGTTCAAGCGTTTCGTTGATAGATGAACCGATTAGTCCCGGCAATCCATTTAGTGAATCATACCATCCAGGTTTATTCGCTTCCATTTCTATCCCTATTCCGCTTGGGTCAAGAGAAGCAGCTTTATTAACAATGATACTGAGTAGTTTTGTCAGCAAGTTCATTGTATAAACATTTCCCTTGCCGTTCCTAGTGCGCAATTTTTGGTTATAGGCAGTGTTCGGTTCAGCCTCATGAAGCGAATGATACTGTCTGACTCCCCGGGGAGTTAACACATAACGGCAATCGCGTTCCTTGACATAAATACTATTATTGAAAAAAGTAAACTCGCTGTTTTCTAATAACAGATGACATAACTTTTCCGGATATAGCGAAAGATAACTCTCGATAAGGTCAAGGTTGTAGGTCCAGTGATCAGTCCAAAATCCTTCACCATGCTGGGCTGATTCATATTTTTGACAAATACCTAAAACTTTTCCGAGGAAAATATTTGATGAAGTATTCAGCTTTATTTTATATTTATTGAGCAGACCGAACAATTCACCCGGCATGAATCCTTTCATTAATGCCAACTTGAATGATATTTTCTCTCCAGACTTCACCAAAGATTTGAGTAAAGCATCAAGTTGTTTTTCATTCTGAATCATAAACGACATTCCGCATACAACAAGAGGATTATATCCATCTGCCTGTATCAGAGAAAGAAAATTTACGACTGCAGTTTCTTTCAGATCTGAATTAAACCAAACATCATTACGGCGGTTTTGATTAACATCCCTATAGTTACCATTACCTTGAGATAAAAATGTCGGCGCAAGTTTAAATGCATTGTAGTCGCGTTCAGGATCGCCATGCTTCCTGCTGTAAACATTAAAGACCGCATTCCCAGCTCCTGTTTTCAGACTTACCGGAAGACCACCACGCAAAACATTGTCTAAAAATGTCTGGCCTGCATAAGCATTGTATTCTGTATAAGCGCTGTTAGTAAAAGCTAAATCCTTGATGCCTTCAATAAGCAATCGATTTTGCTCTCTTTTGAAATTAATAAATCCTTTTACGGTGACTCGCTTAACCAAAGCATTAAGTTCCTGCACACTATGTGCAAACCCTGTCATGCTTACAATTTCTTGCGATGCACCCGGTTTTAATACGCATTTGCAATAACTCATAGCGGAAGGAGTGCGGTTATCTGACTGTTGTACGAAGGGTATCTTAAAGCTTAATGACTCAACGAATGTTTCAGGAGTAGCATAATCAGTTGAATGTCCAAACACCAATGAAGTTTCTATAATTGGTTTTAATAGATTTCCATCTTTATGATTAAATGCAAAATAGAAATTACCTTCTTCAATATGATTTACCTGAGGAGTATCTGCGGCTTCAACATCAAGTTGGTAGTACGGTGCTTTGTTCTTTATATTGCGTACCTTGTACCACGCTTCAATTGTTCTGCACATGTTCTTCATCACCCAATCGTTCTGGCCATAAGGGATTATAAGTGGCAGTCCGTCAATAATTTCAATTGATGTCGCTTCCTTTGAAATATTTGTAACAGTCAGTATCCTGGCTAAACTAGCAAACGGTTCCTCTGGAATTGTAAAGTATGTGACAGATATGCTTAACCCGATTGCAGTATTAACCTCAGTAATAGTAAGTTCGTGCGAAGATACAGCCATGGTTTGTTTAAGCTTAGTGGATTTAGAGGGCTTGAATGGCTCATAAACCTGAACCCTTCCACCCATTTTTACTTTGATAAATGTCCTAAACCCATGAGATGTTGTTAGTCGATATGCTTTATTAGCAGGCTGAAACTCAACGATGGATTTGTC
>CAIWTC010000271.1 GCA_903915485.1 uncultured Ignavibacteriales bacterium
GATTTATAACAACATGACTGATGTAAAAATCTTCCTTCGTAACAATGTCTGTAGTTTTTGCAGCAGTATTTATAATATAGATTATGCTGTGGTAATTAGTATCGCCGCTGTTTTTGTTCCCCGTTGATGACGAAGGTTTCTTCAGCTCAGCAAAGGCAATGTATTTTCCGTCGCTTGTTGAGGAGAGCGATGCGGAGGTATAGTATTTGTCCGGGATAGTGAATAGTACTTCGGTTTGTTTTGTTGCGGTGTTATAAGATTTAATTTCTTTATCTGTTGAATAGTAAATCATGCGCTGCTTTGCACAGTAAGTTGCTCCGCGCGCTTTTATTTTCTTTTCATCGGTAAGTTGTTCAATACTGCCTGTGCGGAGGTTCATCAAAAACAAATTTGCTTTGCCGCATCTTTCCGAAACAAAAATTAGTGTGCTGTCTTCGAGATTGAATCCATCGTTGTAAAAATATAGCCCGCAGTCCATTGTCTTGCTTGAAGTAAGTCGAATGACTTTAATATTTTTGTTTTCTGATGCAATTTCTTTCCACTCAGGCGGAAATGTAGCAAGTGAATTTTTTTGTGCAGGAATAAAAGGGGAGGATAATAGTATGAAGAAAAAAAGTTGACGAATGTTCATTTTAATTTTCATTCCTCAAGACGACTTAGCGTTGTTTTTTTAGAAGAACAACTTTATAGATTCTTGAAGAGCGTTTTTGAATAGGAATTACAGGGGTTGCCTGATTGTAGCTAAGTAATATAATAGTGGAAGGGTCATGCGGAAGTTCCTGATATATCTTCAGCGCACCTTTGGTTTCATCCCACCGTGCTGCCACGAGGTCACCGTTTTTTGGTTTTGCGGAAAAAGAGATAAGCACCAGGTCACCGGGGGAAACAAGCGGCATCATTGAATGTCCGAATTCCTCATCTACCCTTATGAATACATGGTCGTTTGGGTTATAGTCAAGAACATCGGACTCAAACCAATCATCATAAAGAACCATCTCGCCGTCGCCTGCGGGAACTGTTGCCTCAATGCGGTAGCGGTAAAAATTTTTGAGCGTTGCGGGATTACTTTCGGTGTATGATTCCTGTTTTGCTTCTGTATTGATGACAGTGCGCTCGACGGATTTTGTTTCCTTGCGGATTGTGTGGAGTATGTCAAGAATTTTTACATAGTACTCATAGTCCAAATCAGTGGCGATATTAAGCTGATACCCAAGCACCTGACGGGATACGCCTAACTTCTGCGCAAGGAAAGATTTCTTTACGCCCATTGTTAGAATAAGTTTATTTATTTCTTGTTGACGACTCATAACACTAATATAATTATTTTTACTTAAATATGAAAGATGTAAAAAATTTCTTGACTGATATTTACTTAATAGTGTATATTTGCGCACTATAAAGCAGAGTATTTATACAAAAATAAAAAATATTATTCAAAAGGAGGCAAAAATGAATTATACATGGCTAAAGGAAGTAAAAGATACAACGGTGCTTCCTGATGAGTATCAGGAAATTATAGACTTAATCGGGTTGGATAACTTCATAAAACTGCTTAATGAATTCGACAAATCAGCAGTTTATATTTCAGGTAAGAAACTGCTGCCGCTGTTGATACAGTTCATCAAGCAGAACAAAGAAATCCCCACAAAGAAAATCGCACGGATGCTGAACCTGAGTACGAGGTATATTTATAAGTTGAGGAATAGTGGGTAATGCTAGAATTAGAATTGTTTTTTTTTTTGATTCAAAATCACATTGAATGACTAAAGTATATTAATGTTAAGGCTAGGCTGTATGAAGGTTTTTTAAAGTTAAGTAAATCTAAAGAAATTTTGTGAATTCGGATTCTGAAACTTTTGCTAATTCTAGAATGCCCTTGAGAGTACCGATTTTTAATTCCTTGTGATCCGGAACCACTGTTCCAATGTCGCCGAAAGGCGTGGTTTTTTTAAGTATTATATGACTCCCTTTTTGTCTTATTTCAACAAAGCCAAATTCCTTGCACAGAATTTTTATGCAGGCTCTACCGGAAATTATTTTTAAATTATGCAACGCCATTTACTTCAAATGTTGTAAAAATACTTCTTGAAGCCCCTTCAAAAGGGAACTCTTCGAGGTATAGTTCAGTTGCCTCCTGTAAGTTTTTGACGGCTTCTTCAATAGTCTCGCCTTGACTAACAGTTCCAATTTCAGGACACTTGGCTACAAAAAAATCATCTTCTTTTGTGATCACAGCCGTGAAAGTTGTCTTCATTTATTTTGCTTCATTGATAATTAAAAATTAATATGCTTAAAATAATCTCTATCTGATGAATATGCAATGGAAATTTTTAGGTGTATAAATGTGTCCAAAGTTAACAAAACATTTAATCACCCACGCGTAATATACAGGTGCTCTTCTCAAGTATCTAATTACTAGAATTTACCAGTTTAGTTAATTTATCGCTGTTTGAGATGATGTGGTTTAATTCCATGATGGATTTTGCATTCAATTTCTTAAGTATCATTGAGCGGTGCGATTCGACGGTTCTTTCGCTTATGCAAAGTTTTTCTGCTATCTGCTTGTTCTGCATTCCTCTATAGACGAGCACCAGTACTTCTCTTTCTTTTAATGTCAGATAGACTGTTTCTGCATCATAGTTTTGGAAGTTTTTCTGTTCAAAAATTCTCAGGATTTCTTCAAGCGGTAGTGTGCTGACATTCGGAGAGAGGAATCTTTCGCCGCTAATAACTTTTGAAACAGCTTCAAAAAGTTCTCCCGGTGAGCAGCTCTTTGAGACCATCCCGTTTGCACCCGCTTTGAATGCACGGTAGATGTATTCGGGGGAGTTATAAATGCTTATTACCAAATACAGTACTCCTGTATCTTCAAGTCCCGGGATATGCATTGCCCTGCTAATTACTTCTATGCCGGTAAAATCAGGGAGTGAGATATCCACCAGTACTAAGTCCGGTTTGTGTTCCGCGATTAAAGTAAGTGCTTCTTCGCCTGTGCCTGCTTCGTAAATTTCATTAATGTTCTTGTATTCTTTCAGGATGGATATTATTCCTGTTCTTACCAGAACATGGTCATCAACAACAAGTACATTATAAAGTTTTTCTGTTTTATTGTTCAAATTGTATTCCGGTATTATTCAATGTAGTACGGTATAATTTTTATAAAAATTTAAAACCGTTAAGAACGGCTTCTTATGGTTTAGATTCTTGCTCATATCCACACCAATGAACCTCGCCGGGCTGTGTGTAAATGAATTGTTCAGCATTCGATGAAACGAAGCGTTAACTAGAATACCATCATTAGAATCAACCGCGTTCTTACACATTTTTTTCAACGGGCATCTCGATTATTGTTTCTGTTCCTGAAGTTGGGTTTGAGGAAATACTGATATTACCCGCGAAGGAAGCAACGCGTTCATGGAGGTCCAAAAGTCCAAGAGTTCCTTTTTTTAGGTTTTCTTCCACGGCAAACCCGGGGCCGTCGTTGTTTATGATTAGACTTATTCTTTCGTCCTCAAAAATCAATTGGATTGTAAATGTTTTAGCCTTTGCATGACGCACAATGTTGGAGAGCAGTTCCTGAACTATGCGGTAAAGATTGATTTCAAGTTTCGGATTAAGTCTTCTTTCTTCGCCAAGCACCTGCAGACTGCCTTTCAGTTCATTAGAAGTTTCCATTTGTGATATCAGCATTTGAATGCTGGAAACAAGTCCGTATTCGAATAAAAGTTTCGGTGTTAGCTGATAAGACATATTCCGCAATTCATTTAAAACGCCGTCGGTGCTTCCCATTATTTCCGCGTGCAACTGCAGTGCCGGTTCATCACCCTGTATGTGGTTCTGAAGTCTTCCTATGCGCAGTTTGATGGAGGATAGTGTTTGACAAACGCCGTCGTGGATATCCATTGAAATTTTGTTCTTTAAATCTTCACCCGCATTCTGAAGTCTTAGCGCGTATTCCCTCATTTTTA
>CAIWTC010000272.1 GCA_903915485.1 uncultured Ignavibacteriales bacterium
ACATACAAATATATTGACAAATATTTAATTACTATAGATGTAAATATTTTTTATTGCTTGACCTCGGGCAATTATTGTTACAGAAACTTAACCTTCTTGAGTGGCCATTGAAGTTATTTATGAATTGTCTTTTCACGCGATATTTTATAAATTAAGAATATGATTACCGATACTAATTCAATAAGTTATAATAATATTGAACTACCTTAATTTCATATTTTTGGTATGTTCATTTAGTTTATTAATCTTTCCGCAATCTAATTCAATTCGCGGGGTGGATATCTCATTCCTCAAACAGATTGAAGATAATAACGGAGTATATAAGCAGAATGGCGTAACCAAAGATGCGCTGACCATTTTCAAAAATCATGGTGTAAACTATGTGCGATTACGCTTATGGAATAACCCTCCTGACGGATTCTCAAATCTTGCATCAACAATATTACTTGCCAAACGAGTCAAACAAAATGGAATGAAACTGCTCCTCGACTTTCATTACTCCGACAGTTGGGCGGACCCATCAAAACAAACTAAACCTGCATTGTGGAATGGAATCTCATTCACAGCAATTGAAGACAGTATATACACCTATACAAAGAATATTCTCCTGACAATGAAGCAGGAAAGCGTCCTACCTGATATAGTTCAGATTGGCAATGAAATCACTAATGGTATGCTTTGGAATGAAGGTAAAGTTGGCGGAGCATTTGATACTCCCGCCCAATGGAATAATTTTACAAGTTTGCTTAAAAAGGGTTTGCTGGCAGTTCAGGAAATAAACTCTTCGGGAGCGCGTATAAGAACAATGATTCATATTGATAGAGGTGGTGATTCAACTGGCAGTAAATGGTTTTTTGATAATCTACAAAAATTCAATGTTCAATATGATTACATAGGTCTTTCATTCTACCCTTGGTGGCATGGCAGTTTTGCAGAATTAAATGCGAATTTAAGCATGCTCTCTACCCGCTATCAAAAAGAAATTATTATCGCTGAAACCGCTTACCCTTGGACATTAGGCTGGAATGACAACATGAATAACATTGTTGGTCAATCCTCACAAGTTCTCGCCGGATACCCTGCAACCGTTGATGGGCAAACAGGTTTTCTGAATGCGATTAAATCATCATTAGCAGGCGTACCAAATCAGAGGGGCCTTGGATATTTCTATTGGGAACCAGATTACATTTCAACCTCAGTTTTCGGTTCTTCATGGGAAAATTTAGCTTTATTTGATTTTACAGGAGAGGTTCTTAGTTCAATTCACACATTCGAACAAGAAACTTCTATCAGTGAATCACCTGCCCTGATAAATTCTTTCATTCTATTTCAAAATTATCCAAACCCATTCAATCCTTCAACTAAAATCAGTTTTGTTTTAAGTTGTAATTCAAATGCTAAACTAACCATTTATAATCAGTTTGGACAAGTTGTGGCGCAATTGATAAACTCATATATGAATCATGGTTTGCATACTATTAATTGGAATGCATTTAATAATCCTTCCGGAATTTATTTTTGTGAATTGAAAACAGATAACTCCGCTGCCTTTCGGAAACTTATTTTATTGAAGTAACTCTCTGAATAGTACTTAAATATTAAGTAAAAAATATGAGCATATCACGATAATTAAACAGACTATAGCTCAATCTATATCCAAACGGATAAAGCGTGAGTTCTTCATATCATATAATCCCGATGAGTCATGAACTGTGCAGTCAAAAGGTCACCGTATATTTTTAATATAGATTTTTGTTATTGTGAGATTAAGTTATTTTAGAGAACACTAATTTCAGAAAATAATGTCACACAATCCACTTTCAGTTTTAGAAAAATATTTCGGTTTTCCTACATTTCGAGGACTTCAGAATCAAATAATAAACCGGTTGCTTAAAGAAAACGGTCATTCACTTGTCCTAATGCCTACAGGCGGAGGGAAATCTTTGTGTTATCAAATCCCGGCGCTGATTTTTGAAGGCGGCACTCTGGTTATTTCTCCCCTAATAGCTCTTATGCAGGATCAAGTTGATGTATTGCGGAAAAGAAATATCCCCGCTTCATTTATTAATTCAACTGTAAGCGGAAAAGAAAAAAGTGAACGGCTGAAATCGTTTATTGAAGGAAAAACAAAACTCCTTTATGTTACCCCTGAAAGATTCAGAAATGCTGATTTTATACAAGGTATAAAAAATGCAAATATTTCTTTGCTTGCAGTCGATGAAGCACACTGCATTTCTGAGTGGGGACATGATTTCCGTCCCGACTACTCCCGAATAGGAGAATTCCGGAAATTAATTGGGAACCCGCTGACTATTGCCCTTACTGCGACTGCCACCTCTGAAGTCCAAGAAGATATCATTACAAAACTTAACTTGTCAAAAACTGAAATGAAGATTTTTCATGCCGGAATTGAAAGACCGAATCTGAGACTTGATACCGTTGATATCTTTGATGAAAAAAACACTCTTAAAGAAATAACCTCCGCTTTGGATAACTACTCAGGTAATGGAATTATTTATTTTTCATTGATTAAGAAATTAGAATACTATTCGCAGTTACTTTTGGATAAAGGTTATAAACACAGCGTATATCACGGAAAGCTTGATGCCAATAAACGCAAATCAACGCAAAGGAAATTCATGAAGGGTGAGGAAAACCTTATCCTGGCTACCAACGCTTTCGGAATGGGTATTGACAAAGCTGATATCAGGCTTGTGATACACGCCGAAATTCCGTCCGGACTTGAATCGTATTATCAGGAAATTGGAAGAGCAGGCAGAGACGGTAAAGATTCTCTATGCTTATTGCTTTATAACAGTGAAGATCTCCATTCTCAAATGGAGTTTATTAAATGGGCAAACCCAGGAGCTGAATATTACTTCCGGCTATTCGGTTTATTACAAAGAGACATTGAAGCGGTTAACTCTCTCGGGATTGAGTATGTAATAGAGCAGATGAGTTATAAGAATAAAAGCGACTTTAGGGCAGAAACAGCATTGAACCTATTTGACCGTTACGGAGTTACTGAAGGGAGTCTTGAAACTAGAGACCTTAGAATTATTGCATCACTTCCTCACGAATTAGAGGATGACGAGTACCTGAAAGTAAAACTTCTTAAAGATAACAAGCGACTTCTGTCAATAGTTAATTACTTCAAAACTGATAAATGCCGAAGAACATTTATTTCAGACTATTTTTGTTTCCAAGATGAACCCGCTTGTGGAAATTGTGATGTTTGCTTAGGATTATCTTCACAAATTTAGTTGTTTTGGTTCAAACTATGTTTTCTAATTAAATCCACCCATACGGTTTAAATCTGTTTATTGCACTTAAAACATTCTCGGTATTCAATTTAATGGACAGGACTTCCCATAACTTAGCGATGCGAATAGTCCGATTGCTTTTAAGCCGAAATTTAAGCACACTATTGTTTGTAGTAAAACTCACTCTGTAAATAATCCTCAGAAGATGCCCCGACCATAACAGTATGCATTCCTTCCTCAGTAGTATATTTCATATTGATATCATAGAACAATAAATCTGTTCTTGATAATGAAAATTCTACTCTAAGTTTTCCACCGGATTTAATAAATACTTTACGGAATCCTTTTAACTCTTTGATTGGGCGCGTCACGCTTGCATAATTATCTCTTAAGTAAAGTTCAACAACTTCTTCGCCGTCGCGTTGACTTGCGTTTTCAACAGTTACACTGACTTTCAATTCATTATTTTCATGCAATTCCTTACTGCTCAAAGTTAAATCAGAATACTTAAACCTGCTATAGCTTAATCCATATCCAAACGGATATAGCGGTGAATTCTTAGTATCGTAATAACCTGATGAATAATGAACTGTGGAGTCAAAAGGTCTGCCTGTATTTTTATGATTATAATAAATTGGAATCTGTCCCGTTGCTCTGGGAAATGATACAGTCAATTTTCCTGAAGGATTAAAATCACCGGACAGAACATCTGCTATCGCATCTCCGCTTTTGATACCAAGAAACCATGCTTCAATAATTGCGGGAATATTGTTTTGTACCCACTCAATTGCAAGCGGTCTGCCATTCATTAAAACAGCTACAATAGGCTTACCTGTTTTCTTTAATTCCGCAAGAAGTTC
>CAIWTC010000273.1 GCA_903915485.1 uncultured Ignavibacteriales bacterium
GATTTAGTGGCGGCGCTGACTGATGAAAAAACACCCATTCAACCGGAAGGAAATACAGAACGGCTGGATGAGCTTGATAAAGTATTCATTCAGGCAAAACATAAAAATGCTGAAGTGACATTTGGTGACTATGAATTAAAAAATAGTAGCGGTGAGTTCGGCGTTCTTAACCGTAAACTTCAAGGTTTAATGACGGAAGTAAAATATGAAAAGTCTAAAGGTTATGTTGCTTATGCTACTGAAAAGGGAAAGTTCAATTCAAATAATATAACAGCTATAGATGGTATGCAAGGCCCATATCAATTATTCAGCGTAACAAATAATAAAGACATTATTGTTATCGCAGGTTCTGAAAGAGTTTACTTAAATGGTATTCTTCTCAAGCGCGGAGAGCAGAATGATTACTCAATTGATTATGCTAATGCACAGATTACTTTTACTCCAAATAAGTTAATTGCTAAAGAGAGTAGAATAATTGTTGAGTTCGAATATTCGGACAGGTTATATTCCCGCAATTTCTTTGGTGCGGGTGCTAGCAGCAGGTTTTTAAAGAATAAATTATCAGTAGGATTGGATTATTACCGCGAAGGGGATAATCAGGATGCCCCGATTGACATCACGCTTTCTTCTGGGGATAAAAAAACTCTTGCATTGGCAGGGAATGACCGGAACAAAGCAGTTAAGTCAGGTGCCGTAGTTGCCGCTATGGATTCATTGGGCAGATATCTTGGCGTTTATGATAAAGTGGATACGCTAATCAATGGTCACGACACTTCATATTATTTTTATAACCCTGATACGGTAACTGCTAAAATAAAATATAATGTGACATACACATATATGGGTAATGGATTGGGTGCATACGAACGATTGGCCCCGGGTGTTTTTAAGTATGTCGGCGACGGGTTGGGCAATTATAATCCGCAGATATATTTGCCGCTCCCTGAACTAAGGCAGTTTTACAATATTCAAGTTGGCTATACCGATTCAACTTTGTTCTCTTTCAAGGTAAGTGCTGCCGCAAGTTCGGTTGATAAGAACAGGATGTCAGGAATAGGTGATGAGAATAATATTGGTTCTGCATATAATATTTCAGTTGAGTCGTTGTTATTTTCTTTGGCGGGATTGGATTCATCCTATGGAAATATGAAACTCTCGGCAAGGCAGAGATATAAGCAAAAGGATTTCAGTCCTCTTGAGAGAATCGGTGATATAGAATTTTCGCGACAGTATAATTTAGGTCAGGTATCTGAACAATCAACTGAAAGATTGAGAGAAGTTGGATTGTCATACTCAAAAGGAAACTCTTTCAATACAAGGGTTGATTATGGCAGCATATTTTCAGCAGGATTGATTAAATCAGACCGAATAAAGAACAATTTGAATTTTACTCTTTTTGATGCTCTTAAATATGAGCATGATGTTGATAATGTAAAGTCATCAATCAGCGGTTTTGAATCAAACTGGCTTCGCTATAACGGGCGAACCAATATTGAATTGGGACTCATCAGGCCGCTGGTTACATACTCATATGAAAACAAGAAAGAAACTCGTGGAAACCGCGATTCATTAATAAGTTCATCTTTGTCTTTCTATGAAGTTGCCCCGGGACTTAATTTCTCTTTTGGTAGTTCATCTAAAATGTTTTTATCATATTTGGTGAGGAAAGATGATTCACCTGAGAAAGGCATACTTGTTAATGAAAGTTATTCAAAAGGAATATCTTTTGATGCAGATGTCCGGAGTACATCCGCTTTTCAGAGTACATTAAAAATTTCACAGAGGCGAAAAAATTATTCACAAGAATTTGCCGGCAAAGGATTCGTAGATACAGATATTCTGTTAGTAAAATCTCAAATAAGATATTCGCCCTTCAGACAGATTAGCTCCGATTTGTATTACGAAGCTTCTTCACAGCGTTCTGCGCAGCTGCAGAGAGTGTTTGTCCAGGTTCCCAAAGGAACGGGTAACTACCGGTACATTGGTGACTTGAATTACAATGGAATCAAAGATGAGACTGAGTACGAGCCGACCGTTTATGACGGGGAATACATCATGTTAACTGTTCCTTCTGATAAACTTTATCCCATAATCGACTTAAAAGCAAGTGCAAGACTTAAATGGAATTTGCAGAAACTAATTAATGACAAGGGTTTGTTAAATGATTTTACCGAAGCTTTAACATTCGAATCGTATGGAAGAATTGATGAGAACACTAAAGAAACTGGTATCAATGATATTTATCTTTTAAGACTTTCTAAATTTCTGAAAGAAGAAACAACCTTGAAAGGAAGTCAAACACTTCAGCAGATAATTCATTTATTTGAAAATAGTAATGAGTTTTCGATAAGACTCCAGTATGACCAGAACAAAAATCTAAACTCTTACGGCAGTGGGACAGAAAAAGGGTTTAAGAAGAGTCAGAGTCTGCGATTAAAAATGAGATTAATTCCCGAAATTGCAAATCAGACTGACATCTCATTTGAGAAGGATAATATGGATGCTCCTGCATATAAGATTCGGAATAGAATGCTTGATAAGTTTACTGCACTCAGTGATTTTTCTTACAGACCTTATAACTATATTGAGTCTGGGTTTGTATTGGGAATAAGTAGTATTCAGGATAATTATCCAACTAAACCGACAATTGTAAATAGCAATTCGCAAGTATTCCGTATTAATTACAGTTTCGGTACAAGCGGAAGACTTCGGTTTGAAATTGAGAGGAATGAAGTACTTGCAAATGCCAATGGTAATTATATTCCGTTTGAAATGACTAACGGTAATGCAGTAGGTAAAAACTTTTATCTGCGCATGAACTTTGATTATAGGATAGCAGCTAACCTGCAGGCGACTGCAAATTATGATGGCAGAAAACAGGGGGAATCTCCTGTCATACACTCAGCACGAGCTGAGGTAAGAGCATTTTTCTAAAAGGTATTTATGGAAATCAAATCGAATATTATAGAACTGCATATCTTTCGAAGAAGAAAGAATAAGAGCGGTGTGGAATATCTTCTTCTGAAGAGGGCACCCGAAGAAATCTATCCGTATCTTTGGCAAATGGTAAGCGGTGGAATTCATGAAACTGAAACCGCCATATCCGCCGCAAAAAGAGAATTGAAAGAAGAAACAGGGCTTAAATACTCTAAGATGTGGGTTGTCCCACTCGTAAATTCATTCTATAATACCTCAGACGATACAGTTAATATGATACCTGTATTTGTGTGTGAAGTCAATAAAAATTCAAAAGTTAAAATATCTGCCGAGCATACAGAATATATTTGGGTAGAATATAAGGACGCCAAAAAACTGCTAGCATGGCAGGGACAAAGGAATGCTTTGAAGATTATCCAAAGATATTTTACGAATAAAGATGAGCGTTTAAAATATGTTGAAGTTAGCTAAGTATTATATTGGATTAATGTATATGTATTCAATTAATCATTGGGCTTTAGTTTCAATTTGCGTAATTTTAGTAACCTAATTTTTTATAATAATCAAGACAAAGGTGTAGCATGGGACTTCTAGTAGTCGGTTCTTTAGGGTTAGATGATGTCGAAACTCCGTTTGGTAAAGTAGAAAGAGCGCTTGGCGGTTCTTCAACATA
>CAIWTC010000274.1 GCA_903915485.1 uncultured Ignavibacteriales bacterium
ATATCAGAGGCAAAAGACCTGATGCGATTGAAAATGATGTTATAAAATTTATTGATTCTGCCTACATGAACGGTTTTGACCGTGTCGAAATACTGCATGGCAAAGGAGATGGAGTGCTGAAGAAAATGGTGCATAGCATCCTTAGAGAACACACCGGCGTCAGTAAATTTTATTTTGCCCCTCTGGAAATCGGCGGAGAAGGCATTACAATCATCGAATATAAGTAATTTTCACCCACAAAACCCCTTATCTTTTTCCCTGTTATTTTAAAATACTTTGTATTGAATTTGATATTTTTTCTTATGTTCCATATCAAAATAATTTAGTTATTAATAGAGATTTTATTGTTTAAGAAAATTCTGATAGTAAATAGAGGCGAAATAGCCGTTCGAATAATCCGTGCTTGTAAGCAAATGGGAATTATTGCCGCAGTCGTATATTCAGACCCGGACAAATTCTCATTCCATGTCAGGCAGGCGGACGAATGCTATCACCTAAAAGGTATTTCACCTCAGGAAACTTACTTAAATATTCCCCTTATAATGGAGATTGCAAAAAACAACGGTGTGGATGCAATTCATCCGGGTTATGGTTTCCTATCAGAAAATTCAAAGTTCATCAACGAATGCGGCAAGAACGGAATCACATTCATTGGTCCCTCTGTTGAATCGGTTGAGAGCATGGGCAGTAAAACCGCTGCACGGCAACTCATGCAGAAAAACAATGTCCCGATTGTTCCCGGTACAACTGAGCCGATTAAATCCATCCCTGATGCAAAAAAAGTTGCGTTAAAAATTGGATACCCCGTCCTTCTAAAAGCATCTGCGGGCGGCGGCGGGAAAGGAATGAAAAGAGTTTTTAGCGAGAGTGAATTTGAAGAAGCTTTTTTATCCGCTCAGCGCGAAGCCTTAAAGGCTTTTGGAGATGATGCGGTTTATATCGAGAAATTAATTCTGCAACCTAAGCACATTGAAGTTCAAATTATCGCCGATAAATTCGGGAACTATGCTCACCTTTTTGAGAGGGAGTGCTCAGTCCAAAGACGGCATCAGAAAATTATTGAAGAGGCCCCCTCGCCTTTTGTCGACCCGGAGACACGGACTAAAATAACTCAGGCAGCCATAGATGCGGCAAAAGCCTGCGGTTACTATAATGCAGGAACAATCGAGTTTTTGATGGACGATAAAAAGAATTTCTATTTCCTCGAAATGAATACGCGTCTGCAGGTGGAACATCCTATCACTGAATGGATTTCAGGTGTGGATTTAGTCCGTGAGCAAATTTCTATTGCTGCGGGAAATCCGCTTTCATTCAAACAAGAGGATATTAAGTTAACCGGACACGCAATAGAAACACGGGTTTACGCAGAAGACCCTACCAATAATTTTCTACCTTCAATCGGGTATATCCCCTATCATAGAATTCCTGCCGGGCCCGGTATCCGCGCTGATGAAGGCGTTGAATTAGGCACTGAAGTATCGATGCATTATGACCCGCTCTTGACAAAGATTTCAACCTGGGCATCCGACCGACATGCAGCAATTGAAAAAATGCAGTACGCACTTTCAACATATATTATAAGTGGTGTACAAACTAACATTTCATTACTAAAATGGGTTTTGTCCCAAGAACTTTTTCAATCAGGCCTTTACTCAATTGATTTTATCGATAATGAGTTCCTTTCAAAAGATACAGCTAAAATCTTAGATGA
>CAIWTC010000275.1 GCA_903915485.1 uncultured Ignavibacteriales bacterium
AAAATATAATTTTAGAAAAAATTTACTCTTTGTCTAATATTATATTTAGCACTAATTACAATTGTATAGTCTATTATCGAATAGTTATTAAATATTATTTAGTTCATCTCATATCTGGAAAAAGGATTAACTTCGAATTAATCATTGAACACTCCCCCTCATTACGATAATGCCATTATGGCATTATTATTGCCATCATGTCATTTTTTGTCATAATTAAAGAAATTATTTCAGCTAGAAATATTGACTTGAGCCAACAAAATAGATATATTAGCACTCATGATATATGAGTGCTAATAATTTTTAATAAACTAAACAAAAGGAGGCTCAAATGAGCAAATTAAATATCACACCTTTGGCAGACCGCGTGGTTATTAAACCTGCAGAAGCTGAAGAAGTTACAAAAGGCGGAATCATTCTTCCTGATACAGCAAAAGAAAAACCTATCGAAGGCACTGTAGTTGCAACCGGAAGCGGTAAAGTTGGTGACGACGGAAAAACAATTGCATTGACTGTTAAAGTCGGCGACAAAGTTCTCTATGGCAAATATAGCGGAACTGAAATCACCGTTGATGGTGTAGATTATCTCATCATGCGCGAAAATGATATTTTCGCAGTAGTAAACAAATAAGAAGGAATTAAAATCATGGCAAAATTAATTGAATATGATGCAGAAGCACGCGCAAAACTTAAAAGAGGCGTGGATAAATTAGCTAATGCAGTTAAAGTTACCTTAGGACCTAAAGGTCGTAATGTAATTCTTGAAAAGAAATTTGGCGCTCCTACCGTTACAAAAGACGGCGTTAGCGTTGCAAAAGAAATCGAATTAGAAGATGCAGTTGAAAACATGGGCGCTCAGATGGTTCGTGAAGTTGCTTCAAAGACCAGTGATGCTGCAGGTGACGGTACAACAACCGCTACAGTATTAGCGCAAGCTATCTATCGTGAAGGTTTAAAGAATGTAACCTCAGGTGCAAATCCAATGGATTTGAAAAGAGGTATTGATTTAGCTGTAACTCAAGTAGTAGCTGCTCTTAAAGCAATGAGCAAAGAAGTTGAAGGCAGAGAAGAGATTGCACAGGTTGGTGCTATTTCTGCAAACAACGACAAATCTATCGGCGAAGACATTGCAAATGCAATGGAAAAAGTCGGTAAAGACGGTGTTATCACAGTTGAAGAAGCAAAAGGGACCGAATCAACTTTAGAAGTTGTTGAAGGTATGAAATTCGATCGTGGTTATTTATCACCATATTTTGTCACTGATGCTGAAAGAATGGAAGCTGCTTTAGAGAATCCTTTCATCTTAATTCATGACAAAAAAATCTCTGCAATGAAAGAATTACTCCCAATACTTGAAAAAGTTGCTCAACAGGGTCGTTCACTCTTAATCATTGCTGAAGATTTAGAAGGTGAAGCTCTTGCAACATTAGTAGTTAACAAACTCCGTGGAACACTTAAAATCGCTGCTGTAAAAGCTCCTGGTTTTGGTGACAGAAGAAAAGCAATGTTAGAAGACATCGCAATTCTTACGGGTGGAACCGTTATCTCAGAAGAACGCGGCTTCAAACTAGAAAACGCAACAGTTTCATATCTTGGAACAGCTAAAAATGTTATTATCGATAAAGATAACACAATTATTGTTGAAGGCATTGGTAGTTCAGAAGATATCAAAAAGAGAATTAATGAAATTAAAGCTCAGGTAGAAAAAACTACTTCAGATTACGATCGCGAAAAATTGCAGGAAAGACTTGCAAAACTTTCAGGCGGCGTAGCTGTACTTAAAATTGGTGCTTCTACTGAAATCGAAATGAAAGAAAAGAAAGCTCGTGTTGAAGATGCATTGCATGCAACCCGTGCAGCAGTTGAAGAAGGAATTGTACCAGGAGGCGGTGTCGCTTTCGTTCGTGCAATCGAATCAATTGCTAAACTTAAAGGCGAAAACGAAGACCAGACCACAGGAATCCAAATCATTGTTAAAGCTCTCGAAGAACCACTTCGCCAGATTGTTAACAATGCAGGACTTGAAGGTTCAGTTATTCTTCAAAAAGTTAAAGAAGGTAAAAAAGATTTCGGTTTCAACGCTGCAACCGATAAATTTGAAAACCTCATTAAAGCAGGAGTCATTGACCCTACAAAGGTCACCAGAACAGCACTTGAAAATGCTGCTTCTGTTGCTTCATTACTTATCACAACTGAAGCAGTTGTTTATGAGAAAAAAGAAGCTAAAGAACCTGCTATGCCTCAGATGCCGGGCGGCGGCATGGGCGACATGTATTAAGATTTTCTTAATATTGCAAAAAAGCGGAGCTTCGGCTTCGCTTTTTTTTTTGATAAATTGATAAATTACTTGCATTTCTATCAATATTAAGATACTTTTAAAGTTCATATTTTTATGATTACACAAGAAAAAACTAAAATAATTGCATTAAACCGGAAAGCAAGGTATGAATATCATATTGTTCAAACTTATGAAGCCGGAATTGCCCTTACAGGAACTGAGGTTAAGTCACTTAGAGCAAACAAACTTAATATGTCTGATGGGTATGCAACGATTCGGGATAATGGAATATGGCTTATAAATGTTCATATTAATGAATATAAACAAGGTAATTTAAATAATCACGACCCGCTTAGGGAAAGACAATTGTTGTTAAATAAAAGTGAAATCAGGAAGATTAAATTCCGTGTATTCGAAAAAGGTATGACTTTAATTCCTCTTTCCTTTTATCTAAAGAACGGGAAAGTTAAAGTTGAGATTGCCCTCGCTCAAGGTAAGAAAGAGTACGATAAACGGGAAGCAATCGCTAAAAAAGATTTTCAACGCGCAGAAGAGCGCAAAATAAAATATTGATTATGACTAATTTATTTTTTAAAGACTATTAAATTTGGAGTACTTATTGCAGGCTTTGTTCCCTTCTCTCAATGAACAAATGGACATCATACGGCGAGGTGTTTCGGAAATTATCCCCGAAGAAGAACTCGTAAAAAAAATTGAAAAATCAATCTCAAATAAAACCCCATTAAAAATTAAACTAGGATGCGACCCAAGTCGCCCCGACTTACATTTAGGGCATTCTGTTGCCTTAAGAAAGTTAGCCCAATTCCAGGAACTAGGACACCAAGCAATTCTAATCATTGGTGATTTCACTGGAATGATTGGCGACCCAACAGGCAGAAATGCAACCAGACCCGCACTAACTCTAGAAGAAACCCGAGAAAATGGCCTAAGCTATTTTGAACAGGCAACTAAGATTCTTGATTC
>CAIWTC010000276.1 GCA_903915485.1 uncultured Ignavibacteriales bacterium
TGCTCTCTAAAAACTTTTCACAGCAGGGCGACCATCCAAAAGCCATCGCAATTCTTGAAGACTTAGCAAAGTCATTCCCCGATAATCCGGTTTATATACATGACTTAAACGAAGAATATGTCGCAACAAAAACATATTCTAAATCTTTGCAACTTTTGTTCCCTAAGTTCATCCGCAACGCTCAGGATTTTTCACTTGCAGCCTTGATTGGAAAATCATTATACTTGAACAAAGAAGAAAACCGTGCGTTTATTTTTTGGGATTCATTGTTGAGTGCAACGAACTCTAAAGCATTCCCCGCCCGCATATTTGCAGGTGTTTGTCTTGAATTAAGAATTATCGAAAAAGCAGTTCACTTCCTGAACATTGCAAAAGATAACTCAGGGAATAACCCTACTTATTCAATGGAATTGCTCACTCTTTATTTGCAGACTATGCAGTATAAAGAATCTATATCGGAAACAATTGCATTAGTCAGTTCATACCCGCAGCAGATTCCGCAAGTTGAGGCACGCATATTCCCCTTCTATAACCGTCCGGAATTTCTGAAACCCTTAATAGATGCTATTGAATTAAAAATATTTTCAACTCCCGACAAGAAAAGGTTTTACTTTAAACTTTTACTTGAAGACAAAAGATATGATGATGCTTTTGCTGTATGTAAATCATTAGACCATGATCTTAACAGGCAAGGCGATGAACTTTACTTATTCGGACTTCAACTTTTCACTGCAAAACAGTTCGATGCTGCAGAGAAAACTTTTCAGTTCATACTCGAGCAATTTCCAAATTCTGTTTACGGACCGCTCGCTAAACTTTACTTATTAAAAACACTTGATGCTAAAATAAGCTTGAAGTTTGAAAACACTTCTGCAAACTGGCAGCCGATAAAAATAAAAAAGATATATCCGATTGCGGAATACACGAATATCATTAAACGATATTCTGACTTGATTGCAGTTAACCCGCAAAGCGAGACTGCACTTGATGCCAAACTTCGCCTCGCACATATTTATGCAAATGCAAATTCATTTGACACTGCAAAAATGTATTTATTCAATATTTTCAAGTACAACGGCATGAGTCCAATTGCCGCAGAATCATATTGGCTGTTGAATAGTATTTACTTATTAAGCGGCAAAATGGATTCATCCGCATATTACTTAAATCGCATCAATGAAAGTCCTTATGCAAGCCTAATTCAAAAAAATGCGGCGAAGATTCAAAAGGCCAAACTACTAATTTGTAATGATTCACTAGAGACTGCGAGAAATATGCTCGCCTCAATCTCAGTTAATCCAAAAGATGATTTTGCGAATGATGCGATTGAACTCTCGCTGATGCTTAATACAGAATTTAATGACTCGCTCTCAATTAAGGGATATACATATACTCTGCTCTTATGTGATGCAGGAAATCTACATAAGGCCGACTCAATAATTTCAGCCCTGAAACCTGACCCTAAGTTTTTCTACCTTTATAGCCTTGCAGAGCTTAAAAAGCTCGAAATAAAGTCCGCTCTTGCCAAATTTAATGAGGTAAAAGATATTATTTTTGCAATAAATAACGAAAAAAGTAATATTTTTATAGATAAGATAAATTTACTTTTGGGAAAAGTCTATTTGTTTGGACTGTCCCAGCCAGCAGAGGCAAAAAAAGTGTTTGAAACTTTTTTAGCTGATTATCCGTCTTCTATATATCTAAATGAAGTACGAGAATTACTGAAACAATAAATAAGAAAACCCTTAGGATTAATAATGAATAAAAAATCAAGCGGCAAAAATGCAAAATGTTCTTTTTGCGGTAGAACTTCACAAGAAGTAGGAAGCATGATTGCCGGTCCTGAAGCTTATATCTGTGATATTTGCATCGGAAGCAGTGTAGACATTTTAAAAAATAATCTTGCTGCATATCGTGCACCGAAGACAAAATCAAAATCAGCATATTCACCCCGTTCAATCAAAGAAGCATTAGACCAGCATGTAATCGGTCAGGAAAAAGCAAAGAGAATTCTTTCGGTTGCAGTTTACAATCACTACAAAAGGATTGACAGCAAAAACGGATACTTTGAACTTGATGATGTTGAAATTGAAAAAAGCAATATCTTACTTTTAGGCCCTACAGGAACAGGAAAAACATTATTAGCGCAGACCCTTTCTAAAATTTTAGATGTTCCATTTGCTATCGCAGATGCTACCACAATTACCGAGGCAGGATATGTCGGTGATGATGTTGAGACGGTACTTGTACATCTTCTCCAGTCAGCAGATTATAATGTTGAACGAGCACAGAGAGGCATTGTTTACATTGATGAGATTGATAAAATTGCAAGAAAAAGTGATAATGTATCCATCACCCGTGATGTATCAGGCGAAGGTGTTCAGCAGGCATTGCTTAAAATCCTTGAAGGCACAATCGCAGGAGTTCCACCTAAAGGAGGCCGCAAGCATCCTGAACAAAATTTAATCAATGTAAATACTAAAAATATTTTATTCATTGTCGGCGGTGCGTTTGAAGGAATTGAAAAAATCATTGCCTCAAGAATCAACCACAGCAAAATGGGTTTTGGCGCTGACATCAACGATAAGAATCAGTTAAGTGATGATGAGTTGATGAGACTCGCTCAGCCTGAGGATTTATTAAAGTTTGGATTGATACCTGAACTTATTGGTCGCATCCCTGTTATATCCCCTCTTCATTCATTAAGTTCCGAAGCATTGAAGAACATCTTAACTGAA
>CAIWTC010000277.1 GCA_903915485.1 uncultured Ignavibacteriales bacterium
CTCTGATACTATTAGTACCAGAATATTAACTTGCATATTTCATCTCCCGTTTGCATCTTGCCTTTATGACATTAAGAAATAAGAAATTCATTTTGCTTTCCCGGCAGATGATGAGGATAACGCTCTTCTTCTACATCTACGCGATAACATTTTCCATCATACATCAGCATGGATGTTTGAAGGAGGAAGTTGCTATTAGTTATGATTCCGGGAGGAATAGCATCCCCAATCCGCACACTGAAATACCCGGACTGTTCCACGAATGTTCATTTTTGGCTAACTTCATTCTAATACATCAGGTTAATCCGGTTACTGAGGATGGAATTTCAACAGTAGTAGAAGTTTCTCAGATTTTTTCAGTCTTAAATTCTGAATCGTTCATCTCAAAAGAATGCTACAGATTTCTTTCTCCCCGCGCACCCCCTAAAATTTCCTAACCTTCATTTTAATTTTACGAATTAAACTAGACGACCCGATCGAGGTCGTTTATTCTTAACAATTAAAGGCTTCGCTCATGGACAATAATTTCATGTGGAAATGACTTTATAAAATATTTAAAATCTCATTTAGGAATAGAATCATGGATATTAATAAATTTACTTTACAAAAATCAATTACAGCAAGGTTATCTAAGTTTCTAATTGCCGTTATTATCTTAGTACAGAACTTGACCGTTGCATCACCCATTAATGTTCCGGGGTCTTCAAACAATAAAACTATTAACTTTACAATAGTTGTGCTTGACAAGAATACGGCAATCCCCATTCAATCAGTCGTAGTAATAATAAAAAAAGGTAACTCCATAGTTGCCCAATCATCAAGCAATCCATTCGGCAGAGCCATCTTTACTGATCTGCAGGAGAATAACTACACACTCTTAACTCATTACATTGGCTATGCAGATTTTGAAACTTCAATTGCAGTTGATTCAACGCATTTACTATATGAAATAAAGCTTTCAGAAAAAGCAGTGGAGTTAAATGAAGTCTTGATAGAGAGTCATCGCGAAAATAAAGCATCAACTATCATCGATGTCAGCACCGGACGCCAAACTTTTGAGGGAGAGACATATCATTCCTCGCCTATCTCCGGAATGACTAACCTTATCCAACAGAACTTGGCAGGCGCATCAAAAGCACCAACGGGTGAGGTTCACATACGAGGACAGCACGGTGAATTCACTTATCTGATAGACGGCATCCCTGTGCCTTTAGGTGTTTTCGGAGGACTGAATGAAATTGTCGACCCAAAAATTATTTCCAGAGTCACCTTCTATACTGCCGGTTTTCCTGCCGAGTTTGGTGGACAGATTGCAGGCATAATGGATATCGAAAATAAAGTGCCGACAGGAAAACTTCACCTTGATTTATCTACCTTCGCAGGAAGTTATCTCACCTCTTCATCAGAAAATCTTGGTGACCGCGTAGGTTCACTAAAGAATATTAACTCTAACGGACAAAGTCTTTCTTTCAGTGACCATCTCGGAAAACTTGGTTATTTTTTTTCGGGAACGCGGCAGGAATCTGACAGGAGAATTGACCAACCCGTAACTAAACTCTCACACAACCATGGCTTTGATTATTTCAGTTATGGTAAGTTTGATTATTTATTAAACGAGAATAATTATCTCACAATGAATTTAAATTACAGCAAGACTGCAACTCAAGTACCTTTCGATTCTTCCCAGGGATACATTCAGGACAATCAAAACTCGTACAATGGTTTTCAAACTATCTCTTATTTCCATACTATATCCTCAGAAGCAGACAGGGAAGAAAATCTTTTCATCGGCGGATTCTTGAGGGAAGGTAACTTATATTACACTCCCGGAATTGACGACAAGCAAAACCGTGTTTTCCTAAATAATGATACAACTATCAGCTATGTAATCAATCAAAAGCGTTCATTTTCCACTTATGGAATTAAAGCAAAATACGACCACAGCATTTCACATAGTTTTAAGTATGCTGCTGGATTAAATTACTCGATTACTGACGGGAATGAAGATTTCCGTTTTCTCAATTACTCAGGAGAGAAGCAGAAAAATATTTCTAACTTTTCAGGCAATGACTTTGGCGTATTTGTTCAAACACAATGGCATCCGCTAGAATGGGCAAGATTTGATGCAGGTCTGAGATATGATTTGCACAGCGCCCCATCGCTTCCTAAACAACATCAATTCTCTCCACGGATGAAATGGCATTGCTTTATTGACGAGTCCAACAGTATTTCATTAAGCTATGATAAAATTTATATGCCGACAAATATTGAAAACCTTGGAGCAATAGCATCATTATTAGGTGCTAAGGGTGCACCAAACAAACCGGAAAAAGATAACTTGTATGAATTGGCATTTATGCGAAATTGGGATATTGGTTTGAATACAAAACTCGCGGGATTCTACAAAGAATCCTCTCCGGGACTTGATGACCAGACTTTAGGTTCAAGCACTATAAGGGTTAACATTAATATAAATCGTGTAATTGTGCGCGGTCTTGAATTTGCTGCAACATATACAAATCAAGATAGTCCGTTTTCGGGATATTTAAATTCCTCTATAATTCATGCGTTTGGAACTGGTCCTGTGTCCGGAGGATTCATCCCTGCTGACAGTAGCACAAATCCTTTTGATTTAGACCATGACCAACGCCTCTCTTGCGTAGTCGGATTAAATTTTCAGCCATCTGACTACTATATTAATTTTTCCGCAAATTATGTTTCGGGACTGATTAATGGAAGTGAGAACTTCACATACAAGACTGGACTATTCGACTTAAACCAAGGTGGCCATACTTCACCATCATGGATATTTAATATTTCCGCAGGATATAAGTTTAATGTATCGGGAACAAATACTTTGGAACCGTCAGTGTACATCACCAACTTACTTGACCATGGACATCTTATTAAAGGAGCATTCTTCAGCGGCGCAAGTTTTGAGGAAAGACGAAATGTTGTTTTGAAAATTGCATATCACATATAATATAGGACAAGAATAAACTAATGAAGGACCCTTAATCTTTAATAATTTTGCATACTTATACTGAACAAAAAAACTTCAAATATTGTTATATTTAAAGACTAAATAAAGGAAAATCTATGAATCAAATTTCAAAGGAAAGCGTTTACAAATCCCTAAGCAGAGTAAACGACCCTGACTTGCATAAAGACCTTGTTACTCTTAATATGGTTAAGAATGTTGTAATTGAAAATAATAAACTAACAGTAGAAATAGAATTAACTACGCCTGCATGCCCTCTAAAAGATAAAATCAAGCAGGATTGTATCGACGCGATAAAACAAGACCACCCCGGATTTGAAGATATCAATATGATTATGGGGGCAAAAGTATTAGGCTCAAAAGTTAACGGAGACGGCAATATACTTCCGGGTGTAAAAAACACCATCGCAATTGCAAGCGGTAAAGGCGGAGTTGGAAAAAGTACAGTTGCAGTTAATCTCGCTGTAACGCTAGCAAAAGAAGGAGCAAAAGTTGGTTTGATTGATGCTGATATCTACGGACCAAGTATTCCTATGATGTTAGGCATTAACGAAAAACCTTATATGATTGAAACTGCAAAAGGGCCTCGCATGCTTCCTTTGCAAAACTACGGTGTCAAGTTAATGTCAATCGGATTCTTAGTCGAAGAAAACGCTCCTATAATCTGGCGCGGACCAATGGCAAGCGGTGCGATGAAACAATTCATGTCCGATGTTGAGTGGGAAGAACTGGATTATTTGCTTTTCGATATGCCTCCGGGAACCGGTGATATTCAGTTGACACTCTGCCAAACGATTCCGCTTACTGGAGCAGTAATAGTTACCACACCACAGAATGTTTCTCTTGTAGATGCTAAAAAAGCGCTGGGAATGTTCAACAGAGTAAATGTTCCTATCCTTGGTGTTATAGAGAATATGAGTTATTTCATTGCTCCTGACACAGGCACAAAATATGACATCTTCGGCACAGGCGGCGGCGAAAGTATGGCGAAAGAATTCGGTGTTGAATTTTTGGGCGGAATACCTATTGACCCGCGCATAAGAATCGGCGGCGACAAAGGTATGCCAATTGTGTATGATTTACCTGACTCTGAAAATGCAAAGTGCATACTAGGTATTGCTCAGAACATGGCAGCGCAAGTTAGCCTAAGAAATATTGCAAATGCCGGCAATCAGGAAATGGAAATTATTTTAGGAGAGTAATTTTAATTAAGGTGCGGTCTTTATTTTATTAGAGACTGCGCCTTATTCTCTAACCGCCACACAATTTAGACCGGCTATAGTTTAAGCAGTTCTTCTTTTATCGAGACAAGATCTTTATAGCTTTTTTTAATTTTTTCAAAACAATCTTTAAGTTTATCTGCTTCATTATTTTTGGCCGCTAGCTCAAGTTCTTTTGCAGCATCTCCCATTGACTTTGCCCCCACTGAATAACTTGCCCCTTTAATAGTATGTCCTTCGGAAATTGTTGCAGCGATATTCCCTGTCCTGATATTTTCGCTCAATTGAGCTAACCTTCTATGTGTATCATCAAGATAAGTTAGAAGCAAGTCTGCTTTGAATTCAGAATCATCCAAACTGACACTTTTAAAATGTGCAACATCAAATACTTCATCAACATCAACTTTCGCATGCTTCGAAGATTCAGCGCGCACCGGTTTTTCAGGAACAACTTCACTGACAACGGGGACTGCTTCAGCAACAACTTCAGCAGGAATAATTTGTTCACGCGAAATTTCTTTAGCTACCTGAGATATTACCTCAAACTTTTCTGATACTTTTTCCTTTGTCTTGCCTCGTGCACCGGGAATCAAAGAATAATCAATCTGGAGCCATCTGTCTATCATTCCCACCAGTTCAGTAGTTTTAATAGGTTTAGAAAGATAGTCACTCATCCCGGCAGAAAGACATTTTTCCCTGTCGCTTGAAGTCGCATGGGCCGTCAATGCAATAATAGGCAACTTCGAAGTATGGGGGCTCAGCATTCGTATTTGTTGAGTTGC